>CAYOTX010000014.1:0-21187 GCA_964407015.1 uncultured Candidatus Saccharibacteria bacterium | reverse complement strand
TGCACTAATCATTATAAACCGAGACAAAGACAACAAACCGAAGAAAAAAGATTAGTTACTATAAGTAACTAATCCGACCCATCAGAGAAAGTTTCCTAGAGACTTTCTCTTTTCATATCTCTATTATACCACAACCTACCCATTTGCGCCACAGATGCTATAATAAAACTATGAAGCCCGCCGAAAAAGACAATAAATCCTCCAACAGAATAGACCGCGCCATAGCCGTGGCCAAACAGGCCCACGAAGGCCAGTTTCGCAAAACTGGTGAGCCTTACATTATTCACCCCCTAGCTGTTAAGAAAATTCTTGAAGAGTGGGGTATGGACGAAGACACCGTGATAGCTGGCGTGTTGCACGATACCGTAGAAGATACCAGCCTTACCCTAGACGACATCCGCAAAGAATTCGGCGAATCCGTGGCCTTTTTGGTAGATGGCGTTACCAAGCTCTCTACTGCCCGCACCGGCATGCGCGATATAGACACCTATCTCCCCGCCACTAAAGACAACTTTCTTCGCCTAATGATTGCCCTGGGCGACGATATCCGTGTATTAATTATTAAGCTAGCAGACCGCCTGCACAACATTCGCACCCTTTCCGCCCTCCCTCCAGACAAGCAAAAGAAAATCGCCAAAGAAACTCTCGAGATTTTCGCACCCCTAGCAGACCGGCTCAATATGGGGCAACTCCGCGTAGAGCTCGCCGACCTCTCCTTTAAATATGTTAACCCCAAGCGCTTTAATGAATTGCAGGCTTTAATTACTAAATACAACAAATCTGCCGAAAAATCTCTCAAAAAAATAGAGGCTGAAATTTCCGCCGCTTTGAAAAAAGAAAAAATCAAGTTTGAGCTCTCTGGCCGCGTGAAGTCAGTTTACTCACTTCACAAAAAACTCGCCAAGCACAACCAAAACATCAACGAAATTTATGATCTCACCGCACTTCGCATTATCGTAGATGATGTCACGGACTGTTATCTTACTTTGGGCGTGGTCCACTCGCTTTACAAGCCAATGGGTGGTCGCATCAAAGATTACATTGCCATGCCCAAGCAAAACGGCTATCAATCCCTCCACACTACGGTGATTACTAAAGATAAGCATATAGTAGAATTCCAAATTCGCACCCGCGAAATGCACGAGTACGCCGAACGCGGCCTTGCCGCTAGCTTCTACTACAACGAGCAAAAGCTGACAGAGAACTATAAAAAAGGGAAGATAGAACATCTACCCACCAACCTTCTCTGGATCACCGAGCTTCAAATGACCGCCGCCAAACTTCGCGAAGGTAAAAAAGTAGATTTAAAAAAGCTGAAACTCAACCTTTTCGCCGATAAAATCTTCGTCTACACTCCTAAAGGCGATATTATAGATTTGCCCGCCGGCGCCCTGCCATTAGACTTTGCTTACCGTCTCCACTCTGAAATTGGCGATCACGTAGTGGGTGTAAAAATCAACGGCAAGATGAGTAATTTGAACAAAAAATTAGAACAGGGCGATA
This sequence comes from uncultured Candidatus Saccharibacteria bacterium, assembly GCA_964407015.1. GTDB lineage: Bacteria > Patescibacteriota > Saccharimonadia > Saccharimonadales > Saccharimonadaceae > Nanosyncoccus. The sequence continues at coordinate 19,684 of CAYOTX010000014.1, read as the reverse complement.
TCGTAGAAATCCTCACCTCTAAAAACCAGACACCTAAAACCTCATGGCTAGACCGCATCATCACCTCTCATGCCCGCCAAAAACTTCTCCACCGCCTCAACCGCTCCAATAAGCCCACCCCAGCACAACCCAAGAAAAAACGCAAAACCAAGAGATAAATGTATAAATTATGCTAATATAATATATATGAGTGACATTGAGTCAATACCAAATACTCCGCCATCAGAGAACGAAACATTGCCAACGGAATGGGACACATTAATGGATGAGGTACCTTTTCCTGGTGACGCTTCTAAAGCTATAGAGCCAAAAACAGATCAAGAGGCAACATTAGAGAGTATATCTAATGCTGGCGAGCCTTGGGAAGGTTTTCCAGATGAATACGATGGTATCGATGAATCCGAACCAGATATAGATGGTGTTCCTCAGACTATGTGGCGTGGAGAACGATACTACCTTGACAATATAGATGAATTGGGCCGTAGAAGCCTTTCAACGAAAGGGCACGAAGCGACGCATAACAGAGACGGCAAAGTTTATACAGCACGAGACAAAAAATATGCCAGCCTTTATGCCGTAGGTACCGATGGTGTAAAACACTACGATGAACCGCTCTCGGCAGAGCAAATTCCTATTGGAGTAGTTTTTAAGATTAATAATAGCGGGAACCATCTTCATTCAACTCCTACATCAGAAAATCCAGAAACTTGGGGGCCATTTGAAGGAAAATTTAGGGAATTTATTTCTGAGGAAATCCCGGCCGAAGATTGTGAGGTAGCGGAAATTTATATCATGGACGATTTTATCGCAGATGACCCTAGGCCTTTTGGTAAACATGGAGAAGGATTCTCTAAATATAAAACTGGGGGCCACACTCGCTCTGACTTTCGCAGGCCTGCGGAAGTTTATCGGCCAAAAAATCAATCTGAGCTTCCAGAGATTATAGAAAAAGTTAAAAAAAGAATAATTGAGCTAGACGAGGCTCGCAAGAAATAGCTCAAAAAGCTATAAAAACATTTGCACTTGAGAGAATCATAAAAATTACCAGGCCCTCAGGTCTGGCAATTTTTATGGAGCCGATGGCAGGGAAGGGGAACCTCGCGCTAAAGCGCTCGGTGCGAACCTTTGGCTCGTCGCTATCGTCAACCTAGATAAGAAATATCCGCACCTTCAGGCACGGATATTTCTTATGGAGCCGATGGCAGGGATCGAACCTGTGACCTGCTCGTTACGAATGAGCTGCTCTACCAACTGAGCTACATCGGCACCCCTTGTCGCGTTTGCCATTTATCAAGGCGACAATCGCGCTAAAAACTAGCACTTCCCAAATTATAGCATATTTGTGTTATAATTAAAACAATAAGGAGAAACTAGCTATGTCTAAAACCGAAGTTATCAAGCATCCTGTCGAACAGATCGGTGGTGACCTCAAGAAGTCCGCCTGGGGCGCTATTTTCGAATCACTCGCCACTATGCTTTTAGGCATTTTTCTAATCGTCTGGCCGGAAACTATCGTCCAAATCATCGCTTATGTTATTGGTGCTTTTCTTATTGTCAAAGGCGCCTACCAGGTTATCAACTATTTTGTAGTCAAGGGCCAAAACGATTTCTTCAACAACGGCCTACTTAGTGGCATTATCTCGCTACTTATTGGCTTAGCTCTGTTACTAATGGGTGAAGAAATCGCCAATGTCTTCCGTATCGTTATCGGTATCTGGGTAATTTACGAATCTCTCGTGCGCATTAGTACTTCTATCAAGCTGCACGCCGCTGGCATTGAAGCTTGGAAATACACTTTAATCCTCGCTCTCATGATGCTAGTTCTCGGTGTATTTATCACTTTCAACACCGGTGCTATCCTTACACTTGTCGGCTGGGTCATGATACTGGCTGGCCTTATCGGCATCGTGGGCGACATAGTCTTTATCCAATACATTAGCAAAATTACCGATATTATCACAGGCAAAACTAAAGCAGAGAAATAAATGAAGCTCAATTTCAAAGAAGATTTTATCAAAATCTACCAAACCGAACGCGGCATCTTAATTTTAATGATTTTGAATCTTCTGCTTTCTATTGCACTATTAGTTTTTTCACTGATTAATCTTAACCCCAACAGCGCAGTAGTTAAAATCGGCTACGGCGACATCGGTGGCTATCGCGATGGCTCTTGGGCCGATATGCTGGCTTTTCCGTTGCTCGCCATTATCTTTGGCGTTTTTCATAACCTGCTCGCTCTCCGTATCTTCCATAAGCGCGGCGGCGGTATGACCAAGTTTTTCCTGATTACCACCACAGCCCTAATTGCTGGCACTGCACTCGTATTAATCCGTTTGCTCGGGGAAGGCTAAATGCGTAAAAATCTTGAAATCCCCCAGGGTAAGCGCACTAAGCTGTATCGTTTTCTTGAGATTTTGCCGGGCGCAATTTCTTACGGCGCCATTATATTATTATTCGTGCTCTCTCTTATAGACCCAGTACTCGGCGCCATCTATCTTTTTATTCTTATCGCTAGCACCTTGGTCAAGGCTATCGGCGTGGCTTACCGCACTGTACAGGGCTACGAGGTTATCAAGCACGCCGAACGCGTAGACTGGCGCAAGCGTGTAGAAGATTTATCCCACCCCCACGAAGCCTACGAGCGCCTGCGTGACGAAAACAACAAAAGCTACCATTTTGATCAACATGTAGAAAACCTCAAAATGATGGCTGCCATGGGCAAAGAATATCCCAACCCAGATAAAGTCTATCATATAGTAATGATGGCAGCCTACAACGAAGGTCCCGAGATTATCGGCCCGTCTATCGAAGCTGTCAAAAACACTACCTTTCCCAACGACCACATTATTTTCGTGCTTGCCTACGAACAGCGGGGCGGGGAAGCGATAGCTACCACTGCGGAAAATCTCAAAAAACAATACAAGGGCGTATTTCGCGATTTTCTTTTGGTAGAGCATCCAGATAATCTCCCCGGTGAGGTTATTGGTAAAGGCCCCAACCTCACTTATGCCGGCAAAGCCGTATCGAAATATGTAGCAGAAAAGCACTTACCGGTAGAAAATATTATCGTCACCTCGCTAGACAGTGATAACCATATGGCGCCTAAATATTTAGACTCCGTCGCTTACGAATTTATCACTCATCCCAATCGCCAGCGTCTTAGCTACCAGCCGGTATCATTATTTATGAACAACATTTGGGATGCCCCCGCCCCCACTCGCGTGATTGCTGTTTCCAACTCTTTCTTCAACATTATTTCCACTATGCGCCCGCACACTTTGCGTAACTTCGCCTCGCATTCCCAACCTTTACAGGCTCTAGAGGCTATGGACTTTTGGAGCAAACGCACCATCGTGGAAGACGGCCACCAATATTGGCGCAGCCTATTTTTCTTTTCCGGCGATTATTCGGTAGTGCCTATCCGTATTCCTATTTATCAAGATGCCGTCATGGACGATAGTTTCTGGAAAACGGTCAAAGCTCAGTTTATCCAGGTGCGCCGCTGGTATTACGGCGCATCAGATGTAGCCTATGTCGGCTCTAAGCTATTTGTCAAAAAAGACAAACGCATTATGTCGTTTTGGCAGCTCTTTCCCAAATTCTGGCGCCTACTGGACGGCCACATTACCTTGGCCATTATGGCCCCGCTTATTACCTTTGGCGCCTGGGTGCCAATGCTGATGAACTTCTCTTCTCACACTATGGTCGCCTATAATTTGCCAAATATCGTTAGCGTAATAGAAACTATCGCTTCGCTAGGTTTGTTAATTACTGTGCTGGTATCTTTGCGTATGCTACCCAAGCGCCCCGCTCGCTACCGCAAAGGCCGCAATATCCTCATGATAGTGCAATGGATTTTAATGCCAGTCACCTCTATTTTGTATCAGTCTATCGCCGCCTATTATGCCCAAACCCGCCTGATGCTCGGCCTCTATATGGAAAAGTTCGACGTCACCAAAAAAGTTGTAAAAAAATAATGAACAAACTAAACGAAGTTATTGATTATATTGAACGTAATCTGGACGGGGAAATTTCGTTTCGATACCTCGCCAGGCTTGCCGGCGTTAATCAAGATACTTTGTCTCGTATTTTCATCTTTTTGACTCGGATATCCATATACGAGTATATTCGCAAACGGCGCCTTTCCAAAGCCTACGAGGATCTCAGAAACACCAAACTCAGGATTATCGATATCGCCATCAGATATAGCTACAACTCTACAGCCGCTTTTTCGCGTGCTTTCAAAAAAGAGTTCGGTTTTACTCCGCTTCAGGCTCGTAAGAGTCGTGGACGCATCACAATTTTTCCCAAATTACTATTTCAAGGCGACATCTATCCGGATAGCGGCTTAGAGGCAGAAATTCTAGATTTTCCAGTCACCACCCTTTACGGAGTTATAGTCACCAGTAGAGAATACGAGGGTTTATTGTATAAAATCCGGCGTCTATATGGCCAACTCCGCGCAAGTGGCTTATATCGGCAGTGGGATCAATTCGGCCGATACGGCATCTACTATACCGACAAATCTCACTGTTACTTTGTTGGCACCGAACACAGAGAGGACGATCTTACAGAATTCCGCCTGACTGGTGGTAGATATGCTGTTTTTCATCTTAATTCTCGTCAGCAAAAGGAAATCATTAAATTGGAGGAAAAAATTTATAAACAATGGTTACCAGCTACTAATTTTATGGTTGGCAAAGGCCTTAATTTTGAGTTTTACCATCCGCATGGTGTAGACTTGTATTTTTCTATTCGCTAGTTTTGATACATATCGTGCGTCTAGTATCAAAAATCCAGATATCAACCATGTTATAAATTATTTATGCTAAAGTTTACGGGTACTTATTACGAATTTGGGCAACATATTGGTCGCCAACTCATAGAAAACAATCACGATTTTGCCGTGGATATCAACGAAAATATCCTACGACGCCAACTAAAGGAGTACAAAAGATATTATCCAGAAATGCTAGATCAAGCTGCTGGCATCGCGAGCGTAGTTAACTTACCGCTAAAACAGGTAATTTATAACGAAATCGCCGTTCATCTAGAATCCAGAAAACGTCGTCTTGCTGCCAAAAAGGCTTGCACCATTTTTGCAGTACGGCAAGGAAAACAAGTCTTTATTGGACGAAATTACGATTGGATGCCACGCGTTCGGATGATTTTTGAGAAATGCGATATTGATCTAACAGGGAAATACCGCTACTTTGCTTTTAGTGACCAGAGCACTTGGCCGGGACATTTAGGGCACAGAACCTGGGAGTATTCCACCGAAGATGCCATCAATGAACACGGCCTATATATTGGTCTCACTTTTTCACACATAGACAAATGGGCATATGGGGTCGATTCATTACATATTTTGCGTTATATTACTGAACATTGCCTCACTACCAAAGAAGCTCTTGCTGCGTTCCGCAAGATTCCGGTTAATTGCGCACAAAACTTTCTGATTGCAGATAAAACTGGTGATATTGCCGTGGTCCAACATTACGCGAGAGGCTTTGAAGTTGTTCGGCCAGATCAGCGTGGGGTTTTGGTCTTAACAAACCATGCCCTAACTCCTAAAACTCAAAAACTTGATAAAGTGCGCCAAGATGACCCAATTCACGATACGTTTGTGCGTTATGCTGAGGCTGAACAGCTTATTTCTGGACAACTTGCGGGCGTTAATGGTAATTCGGAATTCCAATTTACCGATATCTGGCCAATTTTGCGTAAATCACATTATGTCTACAACAAGGAAACTATTTGGTCGCTTGCGCTAGAACTTTCTAGTGGTCGCTATAATTTGTATTATGATACCGCAATAGGCCAACAACAAGAGAAATTTGGTTTTGATGATTGATTGGTCGACAAAAAGAAATAATACTTCCAGAAATCTCAATTCTATGATATAATATATAACACGGGTGATTAGCTCAGTTGGCTAGAGCGTCTCGTTTACACCGAGAAGGTCGGGGGTTCGAGCCCCTCATCACCCACCATTCAGAATATAACCGCCTTTTTTCGCCGTTTTCCCCCTGTAAATCGTGGTTAAATCCCTTGCAAATTTCGGGGGTTATTTTTTTAGCATTTTTTTCCAATTTTTCGAGCCATGGATACGGCTTGACCTCTATAAATTTCCTGGTTAAATCCCTTCCATTTTTATATGTACCGACTTTGCGTTCTACCAGCTTCGCTACGGGTCCTATGGCTTGTAATATCGCCCTGCGTTCGCCCGCTGTTTCTGCCGCTTCCATTTTCTCTCTAGGGTTCCTAAGGGTTTCTAGCGTCTTACCTATTACTTCGTACCAGTTCTTATTGCGTTCCTGTGCGTCTTTGCTTACTTGTTTAATCTTTTCTATACGCTCTCGTAATTGGCGGTCTTTTGCTTCAAAGGCGTCGTCGTCTATCATTCCTCTAAGGCTCATATCTAATAGTTTGCTTCTTTCTTTCTCGCATTCTTCTAGGCTAGTATGTTGCATTTCAGCCCTATCATATCGTTCCTCAATTTCTTGAGCATGGATTTTGTTTAACATCTGCATAGACCATTCGTATAATAGAGGGTGGATTGTATAGCTATCTAATAACTCGTAAATTTGCCTAAAAGCTTCTTCTTCAGTAATACCGCCTCTTAATGTACACTTCCTTAATTTGCTTTTATGGGTACAGCGGTAATATAGGTGGTCATTATAAGTACCGTCTCTTTTATACTTCCTTTGTTGTTCTCCAATAATTGAGCATCCGCAACTTGAGCAGGTCATTATACCTTTTAATTCAAAGTTTTTAGCATTAACTGCTACCTTTGGACGGAGATTATGGTCGAGGGAGTATTTGTTTTTAAGTCGTTGTATCCGCCAGTATTCCTCTTCAGTAATCATAGGCTCCCACGCACCATCGTGCAAAACATCTGGGTCGTCAAAATCCCTAATTTTTCCCATATAAAACGGGTTTTCTAGCATTGAGTGTAGCGTAGTAAGTCCTAGAGGTCGCCCGCCAATTTTCTTCTTCTTTTCACTTATATAATGGCAATCATTATTAATATAGCTAAGCACTTCTGGTACACTGTAGCTACCAGTCAGATACATCTTAAACGCACTCTTTATAATAGGAAATCTTTCGGGGTCGGGAGCGATGAATCGTCGAATACTGCCATCCTTTTCGAGGGCTTTTTTATGTATGTACCCTTGAGGAGCCTTGCAATTATGTTTACCTTGCTTATTTTTAAACCTAACGCCACGTTTTACGTTTTTACTGAGCTTGAGTGAGTATTCCGTGCTCATAGCTGTTTCGACGCTAAATAATACCGAGCAGTCCTGAGGGTAATAAACCTTGCTATTTGTATGGATGACTTTAATTTTATTTTCAATAAGTAATTGTTGAATTACGCCACCCTCTTCAAAATTGCGTGCTAAGCGGTCAATCTCCCAACATATAATTCCATTCGCCTTGCCTTGTTTAATCATTTTGACCATTTCGTCAAACATTGGGCGATTATGCACTTTATGGGCAGACCCCGATTCCTCGAAAGTTTTAACAACTTTATATCCGTTTTCTTTGGCGATTTTATTCGCAATAGCTCTCTGTGCAGGGAGTGAGGCTACTTGTCTGTCCGCTCCCGCAGTAGACTTTCTGGTATAAATAACGAACCTTAGTGGTTGTTCTTTGATAGTTTTTCTTGCCATAGCAATAGTACTCCTAATTATCAATTATTTTGTTAAATGCTAAAAAATAAACCCCCATTTTTACAAACAAGGGTTTATTTTTTTGTATAATCTCAGCAAAACTCCCGTTTTGCCGTTTAGCCGTTTAGGGCTAGGCTTGATTACTGTCGGTCAAAGCTTTACTCAAGAGCATCATCTTCGTCGTCAATTATATCCATATCACGCTGCGACGAACCGTTGCCTGGAGTCCAAATCTTAACTGCTGATAGCGATTGGCCTACACCCCCGCCAAACCCGCTATATGGATAAGCGTTGGCGACTAGCGTAACTAACGAACCCATACCGCAATCAGCCTCAGTCAGTCCGTCAACACCTTTAAATAGGGTTTTATCGGTAATTTTAAACTTATAACGAGTTTGCCTCTCAGGGTCGTTTTCATCTGGGTAATACCCAAATTTAGGTACTCCCGGATTATCGCCATTACGACCAACCCTATTTCTAACTACCCAATCCGTAATTTGCTTCTGCACCATTGGGTCATCAGCGTCAATTACGAGGCTTTCTCCGTAGCCTTTTTCGCCGTTATTTTTAAAAACGACCTTAACTTTCTTTAAAATTAGTTTGGAACCTTCATCAGTTGCCATAATATCTCTCTTTCTTATTAAAAATTATTATTAAAAAGGAATCTGCGAAAAATCGAATTCTTCCTCTACTTTTGCTTCTTGCTCTTTCTCAGCTTTACGATTCAAGTCGGTTAATTGTATATAGCGTTGACCGCCCTTATATACAGATTTACCGCCATCGCTATGTACGACGTCTATTCCGCACGCTTCGAGCGTAGGACGACACCTAGCCAATTCTTTGCCTAACACCGAGGCGTTCTTTGGCCAATAAGGGCTATCCTGCAGATAGGCAATATAGTCAATCTCATCTTGCGTATACTGCGGCGTACCATCTGGTAATACGAGCCCTAAGAGCTGGGTCGCTGAACCAGACCATGTACCATCACATTTATCAACGAGAAACTTCGCCGCCAAAGCGACAGGAGATTCCTGTAAAGCGTAGTCGAGTTGACGCTCCTGCACTTTCTTAAATGCCGCTTCAAACTCTGATTGGCTATGCCCCTCGAGGCTGTCAGCAATAGCACAAGCCATCGAGTACCAATCCATCATTCTCGGTTTCTCCTTAGGCTGAATCGTCCTATACTTACGAATAGCGTCAGATAGTACGTTAAAGATAACTCCGAGAATCTTCGGTTTGAGTTCCTTGAGCCTTGCGTCTAGTTCGCCTAGAGTTTTTCGCTGACTCTCATTTAGACGTTTTACTTCCACTACTACCGACCTATCAGCCAGATCTGCCCTGTGGATTAACCTCGGAATGCCCGAAATCAGTACTGGTCGCTGTACTCGATAAATGATTTCGCCTTCGTCAGTATAAAGCTTTCTTTTACTCATCGAACTACCTGTGCAGATTTTGCAAAGGTCATCCGATTGGTAGTCGGAAATGTTCGATACGTTATCGAAGAACAATACGGCATTTTTCGAGCTAATTCTGATTAAGTCCTCAGTCTTCCAAGTTAGACGCATCCCCTCAATGAGAGAAGATGGGTCAACGAGGTTAACGAGTAGTCTTAGACTAGCTGATTTACCCGCACCCATTTCTCCGTTAACGCACCAGATAACTGATGGACTATCTGGAACAAATAGGCTTACGGCAAACGTCATAAACACGAGCCAATCAGAATCATCTCTGATATTAACGAACTCTCTGAGCAATTCTAAGTTTCTACTATCAGTCCTCATCGGTAAGTCTTGCCTAAGCTGATGGGGAAACCGTTTAAACAAGACTGGCGTTGGGATGATTTCCCAACCATCTGCCGATATCTTAACTGCTTGCTCGGACTTTGTGTCATAGTAAATCTGTTTAGGGTTACCGTATTCATCAACCGTTTTCGATAGTCGTACTCCGAGCCGTTTTTCTTCGCCGTCGATTTCAGCGATAGCACTTAAGTAGCTAGATGTTTCATCAACATCGTGCTGATTAAAATCGTATCGATGATACTTTTTTACCAGCCATGCTTTTAGCCATTTCTTGCATTCAAGCGAGTCGGTTGGGATTACAGTGGTACCTTGCTTATCAATAGCGATATACCCGACGCCTTTTTCGTCGTGGAACAAAAGGTTCTCGCTTTGCAAGCTCTCGATGACTTCATCTCGCGTAGGCTTCTTCCTTGGGTTTTCGCTACTAACATTATTTTCCATAACTTCTACCTCGCATTAACGACGCATTTAATTCATGCGACCGAACTAAATGTTCAAACTCATCGTCGGAAATCTTTTTCTCTAAATGCATATCAATGATATCGATTAGGCTCATTTTACGCTTGTCTTCTAACCGAAGTTCATATTCGTCGAGATAGATAATCTCTCCGTCAGTTCTTTTTATAACTGATAGGATGCCGCCTGCCCCAATAGCCATGCGTTCATAATTTACCATATCGAAGCAAGCGACTTTATCAACTCTAGTTCCTTCCATCTGCTCTCGACTCCCGTAGCATAGCCTCATCAGAAGCTCTGCGGATTAGTGCCATAGGCAGATAGTATAGTTTCGATAATGGCACTTTATCTTCATTGAAGAAATCAGTTATATAGGATACGCACCACCTAAACGTAGGCATGAGCCCGTCTAAGTCGATACGCTCGCCAGTGCCTTTATCGTGTAGGATAATATGGTTTGTGCCAACATATTCTAGTGCGTACTCGTCCGTAATTCTTGTTAGAATTTTATAGAAATCGTCCATACGTTCTTCGTCTCCTTGGATGTATGTATCGAATTTTTGTCCCCCTAAATTGGAAGTAGTCATTCTTAGTCTCCTTAAATGAGGTTTGCTTGCCGCAAAAGCTTTCCGATAGTGATCTTTACGCAGCTTACTGCACACTCATAAAGTTCATCATCGTCAACCTCAATTCCAACTTTGTCGCGGAGAACTGTACGAAGTGCTTCCAAGTCTTTCTGCTCGAAAAGGCTCTCGTTCATAGCGCCTCACTTTCGTTTAAATTTGATATTAAAAAAATAGGTTTGTTTTAAAAGTACTGTCGCGTAATCTAGACGGAAGCGAAAGAATTGGTTCGCACGGAGGTAATAAATGCGAACTGTGCATTTAGTGGTGACGGGGAGAAAGGATTAGACCCCGTAAGGCTTCCCGTAAGGTGGAAGAAAGATGATTCGTGTGGAGGTAAAATACTCGAATCGCTCATTGTTGATAGAAGGTACAAAAGGTCTTCCGCCTAGGTTACGCAACGGTACTTGTTTTGGTTTTTCCTAATTGTTAATCTTCAATACTTGCTCCGTTTCCGCTCGCTCGTATCTGCAACCAATTCTGAAACAGTACGTTTTAGGCGTCCAAAAATACGAAAAAAAGCCGTATTTTCATACGACTTCGATTGTTTTTTATAATTATCGATTAAATAGGCTTCGTATCTGATCTACGGTTGTTCCTGCTTTTTCTATATCGCCATTGGTCGCTATACATCTTATCTCAATGAAGTTTTTCCCAGATTGCGGTATAAAAACTTTTTTCGCCTCATTGAACTCTTTAGGGAATAGGTCTTGTACCAATTGACTTCCGCCACGTTGTCCTTCTTTTAGGCGGCTAGGCAATTCGCTTAACTCGACTCGCTTTAACTTGCCTTTCGCTATACCCAGAATGAATCTTACTTTTTCTAGCGTAATACTGTCTTGTCGGAAATTTTTGATTGTGCATTTTTCGTTCGCTTCAATGAAATAAACGCAGAGTTTTGTATCAACTAGAGCGAGTTTTAAAGCATATTTATTAAGCCCAGTAGTACGACCCTTGACTAACTGTCTGAAGACTCCTATTCTCGTAATTGTTATCTCGCAGGTATCGTTGTCGGGTTTTATGTTGTATTCGAGGCAAGACAGACTTCCTTCACTGTATTTTCCTAGAATTGTTTTGGCGAGATCGTACGATATGCCAACCTCCGAGAACCGAACGATAATAGGTTCAGATTTCTGCTTGTCGATTAATCTAACGCTTCCATTGATATGACTGAGAAACCTTTTTATGTCGTCATTGTTTCTATCGACTTTTGTTTCTACTTTCTTAAACTGCTCAAATGTCGCTCGCAAATCGCGAGGGTCAAAGCTTGGTAGTAGTTCTATTTCATAAATGCATGAGTTGTAAAAATCTTTTTCATCCTTCACCTCGTAGATATCCATAAAAAAATCCCTATCGGAATCGCTTATGATTTTTTCGAGGGAAAATTCGTCGTTCGCTGAACCGCCATCAACGATTTTATAATCAATTAGATGGAGTTTATCTTTCAATATACCAAGAAGCTCTTTTTGCTCGGCTAAACTTATCCCGATAAACTGAAGCGAAGGAACCCAAAAAGTTCTACTATCGCTTTCGACGTATGACTGCTGAAGCTTTTTTAGGATTTGACAGAATTTTCGTTCACGAAACGGGATATTCATCTCTTATATTATACCATATTCTCAGAGAAAATCATCTCCGCAGAGGCTCGTAATCGGCGTTCTGGAGCGTATTTGGGCTTAAAACGAGAACTTGTCTAGCTTCGCGATAAAACCGTCCAAAACTCGCTTAAAACACTCCATGGACATTTTCGTCAAAAAGGCTTTATTTTTCTCATAAATGAGAGCAAAATTTCAATTTAATTATGAAAATGCCGAAAAATATCACCATTATGAAATACCTCGGTACCGACGGCGAGTACCACTTTGAGATTGTTGATGACTTGCAATTTCCAAATCTCGAAGACAGGCTTAATTATCTCGCTAAACTTGAGCGTCAGCTTTGGGCGGACGGCGAGATAGTCGAGCATTTATGGACTAGAACGTCAGAAAGTTGCGGTGCAATATGAAACTGCTTCAGCCCGATATTTGCCGAAACTTTTACCGCTACGAGCTAGTCCGTAGAAGCGGTAAATATAACATGATTATGGAAGCTAAGTTTGCAATGATTGAGGCTGGGTTAAATGCGAAAGATTACGCAAACACGATCCGCCATTACTCCGAGTATAAGTCGGCAATAGAGGAGAACTATGGTTCGGTAGATAATTTTATGGAGGTTTTTAGGTGCGACTCTTAGATTACGAATGCCAGACTACCTTTTGGCAGGATTTCACTATTGCCGATAAGTTCGGACTTGAGGCAGTTAAAGACACTTATAAGAGAGCTAAGGAAGAATGGGGCGATGACCGCATATATGGTACCGAGCTCTCGATGGTACTTAATCATAAATGTTGGTACTATTACGAGCGAAACAATACTCTGAGCAAGCTATATTCTAACCTTTGGACTGAGTACCACGATTACGTGCTTGATAACTGGAAGGGAGAGGATTTGCAGTACTATCTGCAAATAACGGATTAGGTATGGTAATTATCGAGGAAAACGAAGCTATTAATACGTGCGAAATGTGCGGTAAAGAATCGCACTTGCCTCTATCGGATGAGGAATTGTTTGCTCTCAGGAGTTATCTTATCAGGGGTGGGTATATACAAAACTGGCTTACGACCCTAAATAAGTGCGAGCGTGAATTTATTAAGACTGGCTATTGTCCTAAATGCCAAGAGTTAATCTTTGGTAATGGCGAAACTAAGCGAATCTACTGATCGGATTTTTTCGACTACATCAAAATACAGTCTATTTATCGCTTTTGCGGCGGTTACAATCTCGGCAAAGCATTTGGCAATTCTCCGCGTCAGTTTTACCGCCCTGCGACCAAGGAGTAATATGGTCAGCTTCCATCTCGTTAATTTCGAAATGGTTTTTGCAGATAGGACAAATGCCTTTTTGTCGTTCGTATGCTTCACGCTTCATATTGTCGGAAAAGGCACGAATATTTAGATTTCGCTCTTCACCCGATAATAAGTATTCATAAATTCCACGCTTATTCGTAACATCTTCGTCTTGCATCAAACGGGCAATTTCGGTTTCCATCTTCTGTGCATCATAAGAGTTGTTCTTGTAGGTGTTATATAAATCACCCCATTCCAGACCTTTCATCTCTTTGCGATATGTCGGGAACAGCATTTGTGCCCAATTGATTACCTGTTGGAAATACTGCCAAAGTTCGCTGGCATTCTCATCGTGTTGATGTGTTGCCATATATTCTTCGATTTTACTATCAGAAATCCACTTAAGGACTTTCTCGAGGTATTCTTGACGGATGGTGTTGCCATTCATATAGTCGCTAGCCAACCCATAAGCAGGACAATTCGTCTTACTGAAGTGGCGTTTAGCGTCAGTTAGCCATGGACCCGTATATACGGCATTACGAAGCTCTTGGTCGGTTAATCTTTCGCCTGCAATATTAATAACCTTAAACCAGTCCAACTTTTCACTATCGGTACCCTCGCAGATGTAGACAAATAATTCGTAGTTTTCTATCTCTGCAAGCTTGTCTGCGGTAAGGTTATGGGCAAATTTGCCATCGAAAGAAAAATCGCCGTTCAAATAACGGCAAAATGATACTGTGCGTTGCTGACCGTCGAGGATTTCATATTCGTTGTCGCCAATCTTAGACCAGTACATAACATTAAGCGGAAAACCCTTAGTAATCGTATCGATTACAGCATCGCGTTTTTTATCGTCATAGACGAATTCACGTTGGTACTTAGGACGGATGTTTAGGTGCCCACCATAGCCAGTAACACCCTCCTCCTCGTTATCGACGTATCCATTGAAGACGTCCTTGATTTTGATATTCTTGAGCTCGATTTTCATTGCTTTCTCCTTATTAAAATCCGCGCATATTTTGAAACCCCGTCAACTTTTGTGTCTTTCGGGTTGTTCATCAATCCCATGATTTTCATCAGGGGCGGAAAGTATTCGTCTATTTTTTCTAATGAGAATCCTAAAGTACGGCTGTACTCTCTCTCTCTCTCTCTCTCGTGAAGACTAAGTCTTTGCCATCATCGCCTTTGCGAAAACCAACTATTTCAAATTGTTCAGGATTATATTTGTCCAAGAAAGTGATTGGTACCCCCATTACGCCATCATAGTCACACGGTATGTCTTTTGTTACGTCTACATTTATCGCATCGTAATTGTCGTAAGTCGGATATTTTTCTGGGCTGTATTTCTTATATAGGATTAAGTCCTCATGGCGCATTGGATAGTCAATATTAGTCCACCAACGAACACCTTTGACTCGGATATATTTAACCCCCTTTTCGTCTATTCGGCTTCCAGCTGCATTCAACGGATAATAGTCTGGAACTCTAAACTCTCTATCACCGCTATGGATAGAAGCTCCAAGCCAGATTTTGTTATCTCTTATAAGCGGAAAAATTTCTTTATAGGTAATTGCATTCTGGTTGCCGATAATGATAAATTGTTTATTGTATTTGAATAGTTGAGCAACATACTCCCTGAAGAGAGAAAATGGAGGATTCGTAACTACGATGTCAGCTTCTTTCAACCATTCGATAGATTCCTCGCTCCTAAAATCACCGTCTCCGTCCAGTATTGTAAGAAGATTTTTGTCATTCCTAAGAAGCATCTCGATATCGGACATATCAACAGCGCCATCGCCGTTTTGGTCGCTGACTTCATTTATCTGAATCATATACGGCATTTTTTCTGGCTTATTGTTCTGGTTGAAAAGTGGTAAATCGTCTAATTCGGTATGACTAACTGGCGATCCGGCATAACAGGTACAGATGAGCTTCTTAAGTTTTAGGAAATTGAAGTTCATTGCGAAATATTTGAAGAAGTTGCTCTCGAACGGATCGTCACAGTTGCAAAAAACAGTCTTGCCCTCAAATGCTTGTCGATAATAACGTATTTCTTTCTCGATGTCTGAAAGCTGAGTGTAAAATTCGTCTTTTTTATCTTTTTGAGCCTTGGTTAAATCCTTCTTCGACATAAATTATTCCTTACTACTATTTTACCACATTTTACGGATTTTTTAAGGTGTTAGCGATATGATAATATCACCATCCGCATAAAACAAATAGCTGAAAATATGGTATAATAGTATATGCCAGACATTAATAAATAACAAACTGACTCAGTTTTGAGTAAGCACGTGGTCATGTGCCACAAGTCGAGGCTCAAAACTCGGTTTGTTCAAACTAATGTCTGGCGACTTAGGGTATGTGGCCACGTTTTTGTGGTCGGAAAGGAAAATTATGAAAACAATCAAATTTACCGACCTACTCAAGTTGCCAGATGATAAGTTTGCGAACTTAAAGCTAATCTTTAACAGTGATTGGGATTACGACCCTGCCAACTTTCCAGAGTATGTAACGGAAAAACTAGGCGATAGACCGAGGAGATTTGACTTGCTCGGAATGTATCGCAGGGGGGAGTTGGATGTCTTAAAAGATTCAACTAGGTCTCACGACCCAAACAATAAACGCTTCCGAAACGGAGAATACGCTATCTGCTTTATTCCATTCGGGGATAACGACTGGCTATTAGTTAATGCATTTAAGGTATTGGATGATAGTAAAAAGTTGGTCGACGCAGACGAAACCGAGATGAGCGAGGTTTCCCAGTATTTTGGACGATTAGTAATTACGTGGGAGCGTAATACGAGAAATGTCCGCATGAAAGATAAAGAAGCAATCGAGGGGTTGACAGTCAAAACAATCTTGGAACAGCCCTATAATGAAATCGCCGAAGAGTTCCCAGGCTACGAAAACGTTGACTTGTCGTGGCTAGAGCTAAAGCGTATGTTGAAATTGAAAACTTGGAGAACCGCACTAGAGAATCAAAAAGGTGTCTACCTTATCACCGATACTGCCACTAATAAACGTTACGTTGGCTCTGCCTATGGCGAAGATATGATTCTCGGCAGATGGAGCAATTATGCCGATAACGGGCATGGCGGAAACCTCGAGCTAAAGAAGCTCGTCGCGGAAAAAGGTATTGATTACGTCAAGGAAAACTTCCGCTATTCAATTCTAGATATTTATAAATCTACTGTTGACGACGAAACGATTATCGGTCGAGAATCGTGGTGGAAAGAAATACTACTGACTCGCAACCCTGATTTTGGCTACAACGCGAATTAACCCTTTATTTTTCGGACAAATAGCCGATAATTGTTTGTAGAACGAGTAAGAATATGAAAGAGACGCTCGAATATCAGGATAAAGCTCGCGGAATGCTTGTCGGTCTAGCGGTCGGCGACGCCCTTGGTGCACCTGTCGAGTTTCTTCCTGAGCCTTCCGATGTCTATATTGAGGAAATGGGCGACAAAATTGAACACTTCCATAAGAATTATCGTGTCCCAAAAGGTGTTTGGACTGACGATACAGAGATGGCTCTCTGTATTGCGGATAGCTTGCTCGTAAATAATGGCTACGATTCTTACGACATTATGCGTAGGTTTACGGCTTGGGCGAATGAAGGTTATCGAACCTATGATGATAAGCCCGCCTCGGATGTCGGCGGTCAGACTATGCGCGCAATTCTTGATTTTGAACGCGAACAGGCTGTTTTTGAAAATGATACTACTGAATCTGCTGGCAACGGTGCAATTATGCGACTAGCACCAATAATCATTGCAAACACTTTTTCAGACAAAAAGTATCCAACTTTAAAAGACGGGTGCGAAAAAGGCAATCTTGCTATAAATCCAGAAGATGACAACGGCGAATATATTGACCTAAAAGACATTGAGCCGACACTAAGCATGGCAATTCTTTCTTGTCGCGAAACGCATAATTCTATTGCCGCCGAAGCAGTAACAGCGTTGTTTGCTACGGCACTTTACTCCGCACTCCATGGACTTCCGAAAAACCACATCACAGCGTATTGCTCGCGTTGGATTATGAATGACGAATTAGATAAGTTTTACCTAGAAAATTCTGCTAAACTTATCGATCGCGCCCTAGACAAAGATGGCTCTAAACTCAAAAATCTCGGAGGTTATATTGTCGACACTTTCGCTATTTCTCTTTGGGGGCTAATGAACTTTGACGATTTCAAAGATGGAATGATGGCAGTAATTCGGCTAGGTGGCGATACCGACACCAACGCTGCTTGCTATGGGCAACTTGCCGGAGCATATTACGGCTACGAAGCGATTTCTAAAGAGTGGCGGGACGGAGTCTATTTATCTGAGGAGCTGGTAGAAGTTGCTGATAATCTCCTAAAAATGTCTAAGTGTCCGATTCTGAGAACTCGTTTTGCCGACGACAAATATTTTAAGGAGCCAGAATGAAAACGCATATTGGCCTAACTAAAGAGAATATTAAACAAATAAACCCTGATGATTTAATTGCAATAACGATTGCTGAGGGTGGTGCCATGGGCGATATGGATGCAATAGAGATAGTTGGCAAAGATTTGAAAGTTTATTATACGCATTTTGGAGAGTTTAAAAAAGAAGAACTGGAGAAGATTATCCCGTTCCTAAAAACTATTAGCGGTGGTTTTGGGGAAGTGTCTGGCTTACCGGAGGACTGGAGCCATCTTTATACTGGCTACGGGAACAATCTATTCGTCCGACCAGAATTAAAAGATAAAATTGTAGATTATGTTCGAGAGAACTATAAAGATTCTGAATTGCCAGAGATTGTGGAACTATACTCACACTGGTACGAAGCATTGGAAAACATAGTTAGGTCTGACACGAGATGAATATTTATCTAGATATCGATGGAGTTATGCTCGGCACTAAATCTCCGCAAGAAGACATCACTGAGCTGATTAGATATATTTTGGAGCATTACCCGAATAGCACTTACTGGCTAACGACCCATTGCAAAGGCGGAGTTAATCGTTGTGCTGAGTGGTTAAAACAGAGTGGTTTTCCGGCAGACCTTGCTGATGAGATGGATAAGATTATCAAGCCAACCGATTGGGGGGTGATGAAAACTGAGGCTATTGATATGGACCAAGATTTTATCTGGTTCGACGACTCTTTGTTTGAAACAGAGAGAAGAACTCTAGAAGCTTACTATGTACTAGATGGCTTTTATAGAATGAATCCGAAAGACCCTGAGTCGGCTAAAAAGGCACTCGAGTTCCTACAATCTCAATAGTCTACTAATATTGGCATGGTGTCACCGCAAAGCTCTATCTTGCCATCAATCTCACATAACTCGCATTCAATATTCGTCATAGTAATTTAATTTTCCCCCACTTATCCCCCGTAATATGTCAAACGGCAAAACGGCTAAACGGCAGTCGCAAGACAATTTTACGCACTATGATATAATGGTGGTATGGGGTAGCCAGCTACTCTTCGTATATACGACGTTGGAGTTTTTCCTCTATGTCCTCTTTGTACGCGAGTAAAACCTGGTTAATTAAGCCCCACCATTCAGGTTATAAAATAATTTTCAACTATTCTGTAACCTATAAATGCCTGTTAAATCCCTCGTCAAAATAGAGGGCTATTTTTGTGCCATTTTTGCGGCAAAAACGCGCTAAAAACCGCGATTTACCTATATAATTTCGTCTGTTAAATCCCCAACGATTTGGCCTAGCTATATTTTTCTCATTATTCTGAATACGGTAACAGCATCATTATTATTTATTGCTTTGTCATCGGTTTCTATTTTTTCTTTCTTATAAATATCAGCAAAACCTATAGAGCTTAAAATTGATTCCATTTCTTTATTGGTTTGATAGCTCATATAAAGCATCTTCTTTCCGTTTTCCCCTAAATATGGCTCATCAGTGAATTCTTCTCCCATTCCCAGCTGATATGACAAAACGATAACCACGTTAGACTTCAGAATATCATAGGCGTCAGATAAGACTTTGTGGAGGTCGTCTTTTGGTAAATGAAATAAAGAATAGACCGCAAATACTGCATCTACGGAGTTACTATCAAAATGGTCCTTAATATTTATCATATCGTCAAGAATATATGGAAATTTACCATGAATCCTAAAGGCCTCGTCTTTCATTTTGGGCGAAAAATCTAATCCAATATAGTCATACCCCTTTTTATTAAAATAAGTATACGTCCTACCGGTTCCTGCACCTAAATCTAAGATGATTGCGCCTTTTGGCAGCTCTTT
>CAYOTX010000013.1:10270-21673 GCA_964407015.1 uncultured Candidatus Saccharibacteria bacterium | reverse complement strand
GTGCATTTTTATAATTAACGCAAAGCGGCCAAATACGATCGCAAGCCAAAATCTGGTCAAACCAGGTAAGGCAAAGCCCGTCAAATGGAGTATTACTACTCATGTCAAGAGCATATCGCAAAAGATTCAAATCAAGTGCTCCAGCACGGACAATGCCTTGCCAGCGATTTTCATCCTTGTGACTACCCGGGAGCATCCGTGCCGTGAACTCCGGATCATAAGTCGGCATTGGGCCGGCTCCATGACGAATTTCATAGGCACGGTGGACGGCATAATTGATAATTGTGCCGTCATAACCCGCCGCTCTCAACATTTCCCTAGTGAACTTCGGGAGAGTCCTGATTGCACTTACGTGGGGCTTTAGCCCTGTTTCTGCGTCGGTCAGAACTCCATGCGAACATTCGACGACAGCCACGCCATCGCCCTTTAGAACCTCACTCAAATCTCTCAAACGAAGCTTCTTGCCTACATCCTCGAATAGATCGAGACAATACGGCAGGAATCCGTCGTCGTAAAGTAAGCTAAGATTCTCGGCGATTAGCTCGGCGTCGCCAGGTAAACCGTCTTCTCGAGAGATTTTGGCATACCTTTCTCTGTAATAATCGAGCTGTTTTTGGAGTTTAATGCGGACAACTTCGCGATCCTTAAGCTCAGAAGCTCGAATCGTTGCCACTTCTCCGAGTGTTTTAAACATACGGTAGGCTTGCCCGACACCGGTTCCAATCGTACCGCGCGGATTCTCTCCAAGCAGAAGTTCTTCCAGTTGAGAAGAAATCCGATGAAAAGGCGTAGCCGATATGCAAGCCGGATCGCAGGACAAAAGCGTAAACGGATCGTAGATCCCGAGTCGCTTTAAGGCTTCCGACTCGTTACTGAGACCAACTGGCGAAATTACCATTTGCTCAGATAAAAAAGTTGATACGCCCTCAAACGTTCCGCAACCCCATTGTGAGAAATTGAAGCTTTCTCCGTAGGAGGTGCGTACACCATGAGAGCCTTGTGCGCCACCGCGCTTGATAATGACTGAAGCGTCAAAATTGCGCGAAAGTGCGTGTACTACGCCGCCCTTGCCTCCATCACCTGGACCGAGGTCAGTAACGACATAAATTTTCTCAAGCATAACACACCTCCTAGAGTCTTGTAAAACCAAATTGTTAACAGATCTTGATTACAGATACTCAATACGATCCGGAGATCCCACGGACTCATCGTCACCAGAGGCTTCTCCCGGCTGAATCGGCCAGGTATCACCCTTATTGGCAAAGACGTCGCCCGCTTTGGGAACCGGATGCGGCAACGCATGACGAAGTTTCGCTTGCGCGCCGATATCGATATTGGAAAGCTGAGCGATCATAGAATAACTCGCCCCAGATCCAAGATGCTGCTTGAGTCCAGCAACGTCCATCGTCCCTTCGGTCAATCCGATAATGGCGGAGATTGCCGCCGGGAGCTGCCGAGTGGAACCGATTTCGATTACGGAGTTCTCACCACAGAGATCACGCCAAAAATCAGCGGCTCTGCAGGATTTGACGACCAGAATAAACTGGTGCGCCTTTTTCTTCAGCTCCTCGATCATCTTTTTCATCGTGGGAACTTTGCTCATGTTTTTCAGCTCGTTGTCGAAGACTTCCTTGCCAAAAATGCGCTTGATATCCTCATGATTAAGCCGGTCGTGACAAGTGGCGTCAGTTACGATGAAGTGATAGCCTTTAAGGCCGATACGATTGGTATATGCGTCGGTCAGATAGGCACGTGCAAACATTGCATATTGCGGATCTTCGGGCCAATCGCCGCCATCGCGCTGGGGAGCCATCTCCTTGAGATAATTCACGATTTTGGGTGCTTCCATCTCAAACTGAGGACGGCACATGACGAAGTCATCACAGACGTCGCCAAAAATGCCAAGGCAAAGCTGCGGGTCATACCCGGGCAGAACCTTCGCGACGGCTTCGTACAGGTCAGGCAGAACTGCCATCTCTGTATCGACTTCGCCGCCCATAGAGCCGGTGGTGTCGCAACTGACCTCGATATCCATCGGACAACCGAGCGTAGTAATCCACTTCTTCTGATGAGGGTTCAGGCGAATCTTCGAAAACCGCATGGGGTTCACCGCGGGATCGACTATCTCGCTGAGGTGTCCGGTGTCACGAGCTCGCTGTTCAGCTTTTCTCGTTACACCGCTGTCATGCGTTACGCCATGATCACGGCGCGCCGTGCGGTAGCTTTCTACCGAAAAAGTTTCTCGTCCCATCTTCTAATCCTCCTTTATAGTTTTCCAAACGATGGTACTACGATCACGATAAGTAAAAGGATGGTACTGGATACCCCAAAGCCTTTCAACGAGGCGATAAAGGTCTCCGTGCGCTTCCTCAAACGAATCGCGACCAGATTCCGAGAAATCCTTGAGCAGTTCGAGATATTCCTGTTCAGCGGGATCATCTCCAACAACAACCCAGTTGAGGATAAACTTTGAAATGGCTTTGACGAAATCGTAAGCCACCACATCGGCCATATCCCCAGAAAAGTTGTAGTAGATCAAACGATGTCTTTCTGGTCCAATGAGATAATCATCGGGCGAGAAAATTGGGTATCTGATAATAGGATTCTCTCCATCGGCTGCCAACAGCTCGAAAAAGCCGTAGAACTTGAGGAGACGCCCCAGAATCCAGATACTGGTACGGGTGTCGATTTCGGCTTCAGCGTGAAGCTTCGTCAGAGGGATTAACTTGCTGAGATCGATATCGGGCGTCGCGAAGACGTTAATACGGCGATCTCCCTGGGTAGATTCCATAAACGAAGACAACAGATTCGCAAATAGCCAGTCGTAGTGGGCGCTACTTCCGCCTTGATCCGCTTCAAACTTCGCCACCTGTTCTTCGAAAGAGCGCAGAATATTGAATTTGCCGGCCTCCTCAGCGAGGATGTCGCCATCTTCAAATGTCTTCGCTACCTTCAAGATTACCGGTTGCTCGTCATCCATCGTGCCAAGGTAGATACGGAACTTAGGGGCCTCGCCAATGCGATCCCCAACTTCGATATTCCTGACTCTCAATCTAATCACTTCCTTTCCATAGTAGAATCAAGACATTAAATAACTATGCCCCGCGTACGGCGCATTGTGTATATTTTAGCATATCGGAGCGAAAAAGTCAAGGGAAGCATCTCTGGGCTTAGTCTGTTATTCGCAGGTAATACTGCAAATCCTCTCCTTTCCAGTTATCAAGCACGTAATCGTGATACTCAGCCCAAAGGTCGGAATATAGCTTGCTTAAGGTATTGTTTCGCTCGTAATAATACCAGCACTTATGATTAAGCACCATCGAGAATTCAGTACCATATATACGGTCATCGCCCTACTCGGCTCTAGCTCTGCTATAAGTATCTTTAACTGCTTCAAGCCCAAACCTATCAGCAATAGTGAAGTCCTGCCAAAAGGTAGTCTGGCATTCGTAATATAAGAGTCGCACCTAAAAACCTCCATAAAATTATCTACCGAACCGTAGTTCTCCTCTATTGCCGACTTATACTCGGAGTAATGGCGGATCGTGTTTGCGTAATCTTTCGCATTTAACCCAGCCTCAATCATTGCAAACCTAGCTTCCATAATCATGTTATATTTACCACTTCTACGGACTAGCTCATAGCGATAGAAGTTTCGGCAAATATCGGGCTGAAGCAGTTTCATATCACCTCACAACAACTAGAAGTCCTAGTCCATAAATGCTCAACAATCTCGCCATCAGCCCAAAGCTGACGCTCAAGTTTAGCGAGATAATTTAACCCGTCTTCGAGATTTGGAAACTGCAGGTTGTCGATAATCTCGAAATGATACTCGCCGTCGGTACCGAGATATTTCATAATGGTGATATTTTTCGGCATTTTCATAATTAAATTGAAATTTTGCCGCTAAATATGAAAAATGTAAAGCATTTTTATGCAAAATGTCCAGGGCGGGTTTTAAGCGATTTTTGGACGTTTTTGTCACAAAGCCGCACAAGACCTAGACCGCAACTGATATGAAGTAGTAGGCAAAACGCTAGAGAACCTAAAAGACCCGAAGGTTAAAATGGACGCAGCTATGGATGTTGGCGAAAAGAGAGCAATCTTACAGTCAATTGGACCAAATGTTATGGTTGTTGAACGAAAAATCGGGAAGTCAGCTAATGGTAGGGACTTAACCGCCAAATTTATAGAGGTCAAACCATACCCCATGGCTCGAATTTTTAGAAAAATCGTCAAAAAAATTAGCCCCAATTTTGAGTAAGGGACTTACCAATGCCTTACAGGGAGAAATTGGGGCTAAAAACGATTTATACAGCGTCTGGCTGGGGATGAGGGATTCGAACCCCCGAATGGCGGGACCAGAACCCGCTGCCTTACCACTTGGCGAATCCCCAAGCTCTTTATATTTTACCATAAATTCTTAAAAAATGCTATAATAATTTTATTATGGCGAAAAAGAAAAAGGTTTTTACGAAAAAAGAACTACTAGGACTACCAGCAGAAAAAATTATTGATAAAATCCAGCACGAGGGCTATTCTTTGCTAGATTCGCTCGGGGCAGAGAATTTGCGTAAAGAAATGGTGCCGGTAGGCAAAGCCTGCAATACGGCAATAAATTATTTTTTTGGCACTACTGGCCCCAAGCACGATATGGCCAAACATAGTAAAGCAGCACGCAAAAAATTAGTGAAAATCCTATCCAAAATTACGCCAGGGTCCTATACTGGAATGCCAAAAGATAGCAAAAAAGGACTAGTGATTGGGTTCAACCATCCCTCACTGGGTGAAATTGCGCGGATTTTGACGATGAAGATTGATATTATGGGCGATAAACCAATGTATTTTCCAGTTAATTTGCCGTGGTATGAAGCTCTCGCGCCAAATTTTGACAGGATTAAACGGCTAGGTATCATCATTACGCCCACAATCACGCCGGCTACTTGGAAAAAAATGGGGTTAAAGGAAGGTACTAAGCTATACGAAGCCGGAAATAGATTAAAACATGATTTTCGCAATATCTATACGAATCTTTCGCATGATGCGATGAAAAATGGCGGTGTAATTTTCGTGGCACCTAGCGCTACGCGCCAAGCTACTGTGTTTAAAAATGAAGAGGTCTACAAAAAAGAGGAGCCAATTATTCCAACGATGTCGATGCTGGCACTGAAACTATATTCTGATCCAGAAATTAAATGTGATTTCTTACCAATGGCCGTATTGCCGCCAAAAGGTTATAAGCGTGGGTTAAATTTTCGTAAAAAGTACTGCTTAATACCAGGCGATATTATGACTGCTGAAGAAATTCGTAAGAAGTACTTTAAAACTAAAAATCCAGAGCGGCTAGAAGGGTTTGATTGGGATTTCCACAAACGCATTGCCGAAAAACTACCAAAAGAATTTTGGTATTAGTATGATATAATCATAAGTAGTATGGAAGATGGGCAATATTTTTATCATCCTTTAGAAAATATTGAAGATGTAGAGCTTTTTTATGAAGCAACCGAACGCACGCATCTAACTAAGGCGATTTCGCCGGAGCGGCCATATACATACTGGACAATAGAACTATATGATCAAAAAAACGGCATCCGTGGCGGTGGTGGACTAGGTGTGCTTGCAGCAGATACACGCCGTGTGGCCGAAAAAATGGGTGTACCATTTGCGCTAATTACACCGTTTTATCCGTACGAAACACATCAAGTAATAGAAAATGGTGCCGTGCGCGATGAGCATGTGCCGGTAAATTATAAAGATTTTGGTTTTAAATTTATAGACACAATAAATATTAAGTGTTGCGATAATTTGTGCAAATTAGATGTAATTGAGAAGAACTTCAAAAACACACGAATTATTGCGATAACTGAGCCAAATTTTGGTGAATTATATTCCGGAATGAGTGGATCCGATCACCGGCTGTACCAAGAGGTAGCGCTGGGATTTGGTGGCTATGCGGCGCTAAAACTACTGGGTCTAAAGCCCGCGATTATGCAGCTGAATGAGGTAGCAACGTTTTTTGCCGCACTGGCGCGATTGGACGAACTAGCGCGCAACGGAATGGATTTTTACGAAGCGGTGGTCTACACGCGCAAACATACTTTGTATACTAACCATACTTTAGTACAGGCGGCTGAAGCGGAATTTTCTTACGAGCAGTTCGAGAGATTCGTATTCCCAAATTTGAAATCTGCAGCGGTAAAAAAATGGATAGCGGATAAGTTTAGCGACGGGCGGATCAAATTATCTTCCGTAACCATAGAAATTGCCGAGCTGAGAAGTGGAGTGTCAAAACTACACGCGCGGGTAGCGAATTATCACGATATTGCCGGCAATAAAGTGAAATTTAGGGCCGTAACCAATGGCATAGATATGGACACCTGGGTACTACCAGAGATTATGGAATTTTACCGTAGTTTTGGTATTTTGGATGAGTTTAATGCACCTACGATGAACTATGTGGAGAAATTGGAAAACTTAAGCGGAGGAGAAATTCGCGACCTTAAGAAAACTGGGCGTAAGGTGTTAAACGAGATTTTAAAAGACCGGCCGGACCACAACGGCAAGATTTTACAATTTACGGACGACGATTTCATCTTCGACTTCAAGCGGCGTTTCGTAGATTATAAGCGGCCAGAGCTACCCTTCCGCGACCCGGTACGGCTGCGCAATATTTTAGAAGAACACGATGCGCATTATATTATTGCTGGGCGAGTACATGCTGGCGATAAGGTGATGAGCGGAAAATTACATAGATTATTAGAAACAGTAGCGGCAGACAATTATTTGCGTGACCACGTACATTATCTACCGGATTACGATGAGAAATTAGCCTATGGTTTGTCCGTAGGGTCTAATGCGGCTATCAATGTGCCTATAGTGGGGCTAGAGGCTTGTGGCACATCTTGGATGAAGGACGTGGCGAATTTAAATTTCCTGATTTCCACACACGATGGCGGCGTGGCGGATGCTTCGGCCGATTCATATCTAAATGTATCTGGAAATAGTGAGGAAGAAGAACTAGATATGCTATACCAGCGGATGGAAAAAGCGCTAATGGCTAGAGAAAATGATTTCGACCTAGAATATATCTTGCAGCAACAACTCAAAGCCTATTTGCCAGTGATATCTGGGGCAAGGATGTTGAAAGATTATCTTGACTATTTGTTCCCAGCGTAGTATACTATTGACAAGTCTGGTATCAGACTTTTTTGATACCACGATAAATATTAAAAAGGAGTAAGATGGCTAAAATCACACGAATTAAGGCAAGCGACGGCCCTTCCAAAAAGGAAGAAGCAGACGCGCCGGCAATTACTCGCAAAAAAGTTGTCGTAAAAGACAAAAAGTCAGAAAAAAACAAAAGAAAAGAAATTAAAGCTGCTGAGAAAAAGGTAGCAGCAGATAAGAAGTCCGACAAAAAACCATTTATTTTGTTCCGGCCTTTTGTGTATTTAGGACGGTATTTGCGTGATTCTTGGCGAGAGTTGCGCCAGGTACGCTGGCCCAATCGCAAAGCAACCTGGAAAATGGTGCTTGCAGTATTAATCTACACAGCTATTTTCGTGATCTTTATTTCACTTTTGGATTTGTTCTTTACTTGGCTATTCAACTTAATATTAACTAAATAGAAAGGAATTATTGTGGCAGTAAACAGATATGATGACACCCGGGCGTGGTATGCAATATCTACCTACTCTGGGTATGAGGATAAGGTGGCGGACTCGATCAATCAGCGCACCAACACCGTAGAAATGGCAAACAAAATTTTTGAGGCAATTGTACCAAAAGAAAAACAAATCGAGATTAAAAACGGTAAGCGCAAAATCGTGGATCGCAAGATTTTGCAGGGCTATGTGCTAGTAGATATGAAGCTATCTGATGAAACTTGGTACATTATCCGTAACACTCCCGGCGTGACTGGGTTTATCGGTACCGGCACACAGCCAACTCCTGTCTCCGAAAAAGAAATTACCAAGATAAAGAAGCGGATGGGCGTGGAAGATCCAAAGTTCTCAGTAAAATACGAAGTGGGCGAAGTGGTATCTATTACCGATGGGCCATTTAAGGGCTTTGATGGCTCAATTTCCGAGATTGACGCCGCTAAGGGTAAGCTCAAGGTAATGGTGAGTATGTTTGGCCGCGAAACACCCGTAGAATTAGACGCGCTCCAAGTAAAACAATTGAACTAATCTGATTTTTGTGATATAATTAAAGTTGTTACATATTGCTTCTAAATTATAAACTTTAAGATAAGGATAAACGATGGCAGAGAAAAAAGTTATCGGTAATTTGAAACTACGCATCCCGGCAGGGCGTGCGACGGCGGGGCCTCCGGTAGGTTCTACGCTTGGCCAGTGGGGGCTAAATATGATGGATTTCATCAACCCATTCAACGAAAAGACTAAAGATTTGATGGGTAAGAATGTGATTGTACACATTCGCGTGTTTGAAGACCGCACGTTTGACTGGAAATCGCTTGGCCAGCCAATAGACGACTTGATTCGCGAAGCGATTAAGATTGAGAAGGGTTCTGGCAAGCCAAATGTAGATAAGGTGGGCAAAATTACTAAAGCTCAGCTTCAAGAAATCGCCGAGAAGAAGATGGACCAGCTAAACGCTATCGACATCGAAGGTGCAGTCAAGATCATAGCTGGTACAGCTCGCTCGATGGGTGTAGAAGTCGTAGACTAATTTATCGTTATAAAATCCACTCTTGCGCTGAGGGTGGATTTTTGTTGACTTTTACCAATAATTATGTTAAAGTATTAATACGCAAGCAAATATGTACTTTAAAATTTTACTATTGGGGAGGAATAGTTATGAAAAAGAAAAGAAGTATTGGCATAATAGTGGCTTCGGATTCAGAAATGCTGCCGTTCCTTAAGGTTTTCGGCAAACCAATTGATAATTACGACTATGACGGTTATAAAGTGTGCTTGTGGGAAGAAAACGGCATAGAATTGTATTTGGTGAAAAGTGGTTACGGAGAAATTGCTGCCGCTGCGGCAACACAATTTTTAATCACTGAATTTGATGTTGCTGGAATTTTGAATTACGGTGTAGTGGGTAGCCTGAAAGACGATCTCTCCGCCATGCAAGTTGGCATAGTCGAAAAGGTAGTCCATTATGGCTTCGATATATCTGGTGGCGGCAAGTATCCGATAGGTAGATACCCCAATCAAGAGGATCTATTCCTCTCTCCGGATGAACCAACTTTCGAAATTGCTGACGGTTTGGCTTTAAGTAACTTTATCTGTGCATCTGCAGATAAATTTGTCTATGGCGGGGAGCCGAAAAGGCAGCTACACGAACAATTCGGCGCCGATATCTGCGAAATGGAAGCAGCTGGAATTGTTTTGACATGCAACAAAAATAATATACCGTGCACCATGATCAAAGCCGTATCCGACGGAGTAGACGAAGATGAAGAGGCGTTTGATAAAAATGTAGAAGGTGCCTCAATGCGCTGCGTAGAAATAATCCAACTTCTTTTACAAAATGATTAGGTCGCGCAAGCGGCCTTTTTCTTGTCTTATCATTGACATTTTAGCTTAAGTGTGATATAATTAGGGTATTGGGGTGTTTTGCGTACCCAATAATATGGATGTAAAGGTGGCATAAAAAATGAAAGACGCAAATGAACTTTATCAGGCTAGTCGTGAGGATTTGATAATTGAGGCGATGGAAATTTGGGATATACATTCTGCAAGATATGTTACCAATCCGAAGATGTATTATGAGCTTTTGAAACGAAAGCGAGAGCTAAAAGTGCAGCCCCTGAATATAATTAAAAGATCCGTTTTGAGAGATTATCCAAATGTAGTATTCCTTAAAATGGAAAGCCCTGAGGCAGCGATGAGTTTTCTCGATGATTTGGAAACAAAGAAAATCCGTAAACTTATAATCGAAATACAGTATATCCTACATTACGATTATTGTTTTATTACGGTTTCAAACTGGGACAGTGAGGCTATGTGCCAAATTAGAAACCATGGCAACAAGACTGGATTTGGCATGGATCCGGGGTCAGTTTCTTCGAGAGGAAGGTCAAGAGGACAGGCTAGCAGCAAAGATTAATTTATGAGGAGGCCTATGGGCCTCCTTTTCCTTGCTTTTTATGTGGGAATTTGGTATAATATGGAGAATTAATTAATCGTGGGAGGAGAGAGTCCGCTAGCACCACAGAAAGGGAATTATGGCCGAAGAAGAGGTCAAAAACTTAGAAACCACAAAAGAAGTTGTGGAAGAAGTTGTAGAAACAGCTGAGCCAGAAAAATTTGCAAAGTCTGGTAAAAAATCCAAAAAACACATTGAAGAAGTAAAGGCTGAGGAAGAGCGCCAAGCCCGCAAGGCTGAACGTGCCGCAGCTGATGCCGCCGAAAAGCCAAAAGGCGCCACACCGGTAACTCGCCCTAAATTGGAGCGCCGTGGCAAGAAATATCAAGAGGCTGCTAAACTTATTGAGAAGGGCAAGGTTTACACCCTGAAAGATGCTATTGAACTAGCTATAAAATCTAGTCCAGTCAAGTTTGATGCGAGCGTAGAAATCCATGCAAGACTCGGAGTAGATCCTAGACAGGCTGACCAGAACATCCGCACTACTATGGTACTTCCAAATGGTAACGGTAAAACCGTGCGCGTAGCCGTGTTTGCTCCTGCCGATGTCTGCAAGGCTGCTAAAGCTGCCGGTGCTGATATCGCCGAAGATGAAGAATTCTTGAAGCAACTAGAAAAAGGCACGATTGACTTTGATGTACTAATTTCTACCCCGCAATACATGCCAAAACTTGGTAAATTCGCAAGGTTACTTGGGCCTAAAGGATTAATGCCAAATCCAAAAGCTGGTACCGTAACTATGGATGTAGAAAAAGCCGTAAAGGACGCCAAAGCTGGTAAAGTAGAGTACCGCGTAGACAAGCAAGCCATTGTGCATATTGGTGTAGGTAAAGTTTCGTTTGGTGCCGATAAGTTAATCGAGAACGCGAATGCTTTCTTTGATAGTTTGAAAGCACAGAAGCCAGCATCGCTCAAGGGTACCTATGTGAAGTCGGTATTTATCACCACTACGATGGGTCCATCGATTGCGGTTGAAAACCTATATAACTAATAAACTTAGTTATATAATTCACTGTATCTCGGAAGCTTCGCAATGTGATAATAGATTTTATCACATTGCTTCGCCCCTCCGGCGGAAAAATTCGCCTTTGGCGATTTTTTCCTTTATGTTCCTCAATACTAGTGAATTATATGATAACTTTGGCTATCTTGTTTTTTATGCTATACTGAAAGTATGAATTTAGACTTTAGCAGTTTTGATACGCCGGAAATGATTATTATGGCGGCGGCGGTGTACGAGCATCTCAGCCATCGCATCAAGAGCGACGACAGCATGCGGGAAAAGCT
>CAYOTX010000013.1:0-10260 GCA_964407015.1 uncultured Candidatus Saccharibacteria bacterium | reverse complement strand
GCGTTTTTTATCATTTGGTTTATTTTAGGGTATAATCTGGTAACATTTTTAATGCCTACGATTAATAATTTAGTTCCACAAATCGCCGAAAGCAGCCTATATCAGGCTTTACTACCTGTTGCAGGTGGATTGCTTTTAGCCTTGTTTGGTTTTTCGATCGAAAAACTTTGCGTGGGCGGGATTTGTTTTGCGCTAATTATGGTAATTACGGTGCAATATTTTGGTGCAGAGATGCAGACTTTAGCTATAGGAGGCATAATAGGGGTAATCGCGGCTGGCGCAGCAGTAATGCTGATGAAGCCGGCTACCATAGTAGCTACTGCGGCGGCTGGAGCTTATGCTCTAACAGTGGCAATTTTATTTTTATTCCCAGACATCAATAAAGAGGTCTATTATTTCCCAATTTTGGGCGGATTGGCATTGTTGGGCTCGGTATTCCAATTTGCTACGACGAAACGTATATCTTGACAAAAATCGATATCTATGATATTATTATAGTGAGTGACAGGTTCACTAGTGTGTTTTGATGGTCAAAAAGTATAAAACTACTATAAAGTTGGGATTTTTACCCAAAAACGTACCAAAAAAACAAATTTTAACAGAAGGGGGTGTATGATATTGTTGATGATCTTTGTTGTATTTTTCGTAATAATAATGACAGTAGACATAGTCTTAAGCGAAAGACAAAGCGCAATAAACAATATAATACAAATAAGGGCTATCCCTAGATAGAGCTGCATGTCTTCCTTCTTCGACGCGTATAGAAGAATTCATGTGGCTCGGTGGCTTAGCCACAGACAACCATCAAAACACTTTAAGCACGAGGGTGCATTTATTAACCTAATATATTGCTTCTGACCTCCTTGTGCTAATCCCCGGCGTAGGCTGGGGATTTTTAATGCTTGGCTGTAATAGCGACCTATCAAAAATCACCCATTCTCAGGGTGATTTTTGTAAACAAATTAGCTAACCTTTAATAAATTACGCGAGTTCTACGGTCGCGCCAGCTTCTTCAAGAGCTTTCTTCATAGCTTCGGCGTCAGCTTTAGCAACTTTCTCTTTTACGGTAGCAGGAGCACCGTCGACGATAGCCTTAGCTTCGCCAAGACCAAGCCCAGTAGCTTCCTTTACAGCCTTGATGACTGCAATCTTTTGTGCGCCAGCATCTTTCAAGACAACATCATATTCAGACTTGCCTTCATCGGCGCCAGCGTCAGCACCACCAGCGACAGCTACAACAGCTGCAGCAGGCTCGATGCCATATTCGTCTTTTAGCAATGTTTTGAGTTCGTTAACCTCAAGCACGGTCATATTGACGAGCTCTTCGGCCAACTTTTTGATATCAGTAGCCATAAATTAAATCCTTTCAGGTCTGGGAAGGGGACACATTCCCCTTCCCAAGTTTCCCTTTGATTATGATTTTGAAAACAGGCACATGTCCTGATTTTCAAAATTGATTATTAGTTTTATTAGTTAGTTGCTTCCTCTTTGGCAGGCTCTTCAGCCTTTTCCTCGGCTTTTGGCTCTTCGGTTTTTTCTTCTGCTGGTTTGGCTTCTACCGTTTCTGGTTTGTTTTCTAGGCCAGAAACGATGCCGTTGATGCCAGACAAAAGCGTATCCACCACCTGAGCGATGAGTTCGTTCTTGGTTGGTAGGGAACCGAGAGTAGTAACTTCTTCTTTAGAAAGAGCAGCGCCCTCGCCATTGAAGCCGCCAACGAGTTCCATCTTGGCGTGGGTTTTCGCGAACTTCGTGAGAACCTTTGCCGCGTCGAAATCTTCGTCGGTGCCAAGCGCGTAAAGCAATTGACCGGTCAAGCCAGAAGCGTCGGTGTCTTTGTAAGCAGCGATTTCTTTCATCGCAACTTTCACCAAGCGGTTCTTTACGACCTTTATTTTGATGTTTGCCTCACGAGCCATTTTGCGGAGCTCTTGTAATTCTGCTACGGTAAGACCTTCGTATTTGGCGTAGACCACCATTTTAGAATTAGAAAGAAGCTCGGTAAGATCAGCAACCAATGTAGTCTTTTTATCTTTTGAAATTGCCATAAAAAGTTCCTTTGGTTATTTTTGATATTGGTTAGCTAATTGTTAATTAACGTCACCAAATTATTACAAGAATATTTCCTCGGTGGCATGATTAAACACTAGATACAGTGTCGCCACTGTCTTTGGCAACTGGTCTCATTGTAGCACAGATTGACAAATATTTCAAGTTCTGCTATACTATATTTGGTCAATTCATACATTTACTGAGGAGGTGAGGATATGAAAGGCAATGAAGCCATTGCTGTGTATGCGCTCGCATTAGTTGGTTTAATATTCTTTGCATTCGTTGTTTTTCTTTTTACTATGGCTGACGATGGTACCGGCTACAATGCAGACGAAAAGGACGAGGAAGAGAATAAAATTGACCACACATCTTGACCCCAGCTATACGCTGGGGTATTTTCTTGGCCGGGGAAAAACCGCCGGGGGCGGTTTTAAATAAAGAGTTTTTCTGTGAAATTCATAGTAAATACTGCGACATATAGAGCTACAGCTAAAGCTATAAAAATAAAAAGGGCTCTTTTTTTACGATAAATAGCTACACAGCCTGCAACTAACGTCAAAAGATTAGAAGCCATCATTAAAACAGACGGCCAGAATTTGATGGCTATGTCTATATTTTTGCAGGCACTATCCAAATTAGCAATGAACGCCATACCAAGCACCATGCCAAAAAATAGCCATAGAATCGTTTCTTTTTTATTCATATTCACAACTCCTTAAAGAACAGGGTAACTAACACCCCTAATTTAACCTTTCTCAAGGTCTGTCTTTATTATAGCATACTTTAATAAAAAATTCAAGATGTCAGAAAAAAGCCGCCCGTGGGGGCGGCGAGCAGGCGTCAGAATAGCACGTAGGAACATACTATCGTGCGAACGAGCAAGATCGCGAGGCCAAGAAGCCAAATTGATATAGCCAGAATGATCAAAATCGCATAGGTAAACCAAAGATTTTTTCTCCGTCTTTAAAGATCTTGATCGCGCAAACTGCCGCTAGCCCATTAGCAACAGTAAGGGTAACATGAGACATAAATGTCATCACATGCCATATGGTATCCACCCATCGAAATGCTTCGGCAATCGTCACAATGAACAGCACGCCGCATACAAAACTACAGCATAATGCTCCCATGAGTAATCCATATTCTTTCAATTTCTTCACAGTACCAACTCCTTAAAGAACAGGGTGATTAGCACCCCTAATTTAACCTTTTTTCAAGGTCCTGTCTCATTATACCACACTTTTTCAAAAAAGTCAATCTTACTTCCACTTATGAGTGTTATATAATAGGAATATGAACTATTTTGATTATTTGGATGAAGGGGAAGTTTATCTAGATGGAGCGTGCCAAAGTTTGCGCCCGCGACCAGTGATTGACGCAATAAACAAATATTATACCAAGCATAATTCTTGTGGCGAGCGGGTAAAGTATAAGTGGGGAATGATTACGGATGAAAAAGTAGAGGAAACGCGGGAATTAGTGCTGAAGTTCTTGAAGCTTTCAACAAGAAAATATACCGTATCTTTCACTTTAAACACTACTTATGGGATAAATTTAATCTTAAACCAACTAGAAGCCAAATATTTTGACAAGGTGATGACTAGCGAAATAGAGCATAATTCGCCGTTTTTGGCCACCATGGCATTTAGTAAAAAAACTGGCTTACCACGTGAGGTAATGAAACGAAACGAAGATGGTTCGATAAATATAAATGATTATGATTTTACGCGCGCGGTAGTGGTGATAAATTGCGCTAGTAACTTTGACGGGCGGAAACTGGTGAATATTAAAGAAATCGTAAAGGCCGTACATAAAGCGGGCGGGATTATTATTATCGACGCAGCGCAGGCAATGGCGCATTCAGCAGATATCGTGCGTGGAGTAGAAGCAGATGCGATATGCTTTTCAGCACACAAAATGTATGCACCGTCGCTAGGTGTGATCGTATGGCGAGATGATTTGGAAAGTAAATTAGTAGAGAACTTTATCGGTGGCGGAATGGTGGATGATGTTGAAAAAGATAGCTATATACTATCTGCCGAGAATAAAGAGCATCGATATACCAGATTTGAAGCAGGGCTGCAGGCCTGGGGTGAAATAGTGGGACTAAGTGCGGCTATCAAGTGGCTAGATAAATTGCCGAAAAAAGCTTGGCAGAATTTAGAGAATAATACGAAAGGTTTGTATGAGTTTTTGCAAGGATCAGAAAAAGTACATTTGATAAACCATGCAGCAAACCCTACGATGACTTTTTATGTGGATGGGCTAGACTCGCATTTGCTGGGCAACGCACTGAGTCGTGAAAATATTATGGCGCGCACAGGATATTTTTGCGTGCATTATTATCTAGACCATGTGCTAGGGCTACCACCACTAATTAGATTCTCGCTAGGACTACACAACCGCCCGGAAGATATCGCAAAAATTAAAAAGGTAATGGAAAAAATTATCTACTAGTGCTACAATAGATATATTATGGTGTGTATAGCTGCTTTTATTATTTTGGCGCTGATTGGGGTGTTTGTCGCCGTGATATCAATTTTTAAGCCTAAGGTAGGTAAAGCTTATTGGAAGATGTTCAAAAAAGCTTGGGGGTGCCTATGGAAAAAGGTGCGCCTGCAAAAGTGCGAGACTGGGTTTAAGGAAGATGTAAAAAATACGCTGCTTAGCCGAGTGATTATTAAACATCCAAAATGGGTGAAGCCGCTATCGGTAATTATTGAAATAATCTCGGTGCTAATAGTAATTATAGCAGTATGGGCAATACTTACGGCGATTAAATCTTTGCTGGCGCTATGGGCGCTGGGGAGCTGCAACGTGACGAAACCTTCGGCCTGCTCGTTAGGTGCGGAGGTATGCTCGATAGATGAAAGTGAACCTAGTAACCCATTGGAAGCTACGGGGCGGTGGTTTGCTGAATGGGGCGAGATATTCGAAGCCATACCAGATAAATTCCGCACATACAGTGCTGAGGATTATGATTTTAACTATGTAACCATCAATGACAATGTAGACAATAAGCCAATAGCAGTAGATATTTTTGACCCGGGATGCTCCGTATGTATGATATCTTACCGCAATCAAAAAGCGAGCGGATTCTTTGATGATTATAATGTGCGCCTAGTACCATTTGCCATTCAGGATGCCGATAATAACTATAAATTCAGGAATTCAGAAATAATTGTGCGTTATATGTTTGCGGCAGAACAACTGAGAACTGGGCTGGCGGCAGAAATTCTGGATCATATCTTTACCGAGAAAAATAGCGAGGGAATTTCTTACCAAAATAAGTTCAACGAGGACTACACGCGCGAAGAGGCGGTAGCAAAATTGGAACAATGGATTACAGAATCTGGGTTTGACGAAGATGGCTTGGTAGAGGTACGTAAAATCGTAGCCTATCCAGAAATTACTGACAAGATGAATGAAAACCGCGAGATAGTGGAGAACCAACTAAGAGTAAAAGGTATCCCGACCATGATTTATGATGGTGGGCGCCATACGGGCCTTTATAAAGCTAGTGAATAAATGTAAAAATTACAACAATTTGCGCACGACCGATGTTATTTAGGTGGAAAACTTTCGCAAGAAAATCTTGACTTTATGAGCCAGGCGGTATAATATAATACTAATACTATATATAGACAGGATGCGAGGTATGTCTGAAATACCAGAAAAACAAATAAAAAGACTGCGAAGTTTACTGAGTGAGGCAGAGACTAACTTGTCTGCCGCAAAGGAACTATTAGTGTCTATTTTGGGCGACGGAGAGACGATTTCGGCGCCACGTGAGACGGTAGTATCTGGGCCGGAAGGTAAAGTGATCGAGGGCATTTTTGACGGGCAAATTATGATTGGCCCAGATGGCAAAAATTACCCAGTACCAGCCAACTATGCCTCTAAGTCGAAGTTGGTGGAAGGCGACATTATGAAGCTAACCATTACTGGAGATGGCAAGTTCCTATATAAGCAGATTGGTCCAGTAGAGCGCAAAACGGTGATCGGTACATTAATTCGCCACGATGATAAGTATTTTGTGGAAGTCGCTGGGAAAGAATATCAAATACTGTATGCTTCGGTAACTTATTTCCATTTGTGCGAAGGATCGCAGGTGTCGGTGGTAATACCGGCTACTAACGACGAAGCGACTTGGGCCGCCGTCGAAGCAGCACTCTAGGCTTAAACTTTCTTTTGTGAAAGAAAGTTTAGCAAAGAAACAAGTTTTAAAAATGTTTTGGGAGTCAATCCCAAAACATTTTTCGTTTTTAACAAATTGCTTCACATTTTAAAATGGAAGAAAACACCAACCTAGCGGATTTTATTTAAGAATTTATTGGGCTGGTGCATAATTCATTAATATCGAGGGACATAAAGAAAAAATTTGCCTTTAGGCAGATTTTTTCGCCGTAGGGGCGGAGCAATGTGATAAAATTTGCTATCACATTGCGAAGCTCCCGAGATATAATGAATTATGCACCAAACCCAATTTATCTTCTATAATATCTCGCGAGGAATCTGTTAGCCCTATCATGATATAATAGATATATATGAAAGCGTTGTATCGTAAATATCGGCCATGTAAGTTGGCAGAGGTGGTGGGACAAGAGCAAGTCACGAAAGTTTTGGAAAATTCCTTAAAACAGGGAAAGGTTTCACATGCGTATCTGTTTATTGGGCCGAGAGGGACGGGGAAGACGAGCGTAGCTAGAATTTTTGCACACGAGGTAAATGGTTTTAAATACGAATTAGAAGATGATTACGTAGACATTGTAGAAATAGATGGCGCGAGCAACCGCGGGATAGATAATATTCGGGAACTGCGCGAGAAAGCAGCTATAGCGCCGACTAGCGGCAAGTATAAGATATATATTATAGATGAAGTACATATGCTAACCAAAGAAGCATTCAATGCACTACTTAAAACTTTAGAAGAGCCGCCGGCACATGTAATATTCATAATGGCAACCACCGACGCCTATAAAGTACCAGTAACTATTACTTCACGCGCGCAAACTTATACGTTTAAATTAGCCGACGCGGCTACAATGTTAGTACATTTACGTAAAGTTGCTGATACAGAGAGGATAAAAATTACCGACGACGCTTTGCAGATTATCGTACGGCGAGGTGGCGGGTCTTTTAGAGATAGTTTGTCGTTGCTAGACCAGATTTCTACTTTGTCCAATAAAGAAATTACCAAAGAATTAGTAGTATCCGCGATGGGGTTGCCAGAAGACGAAAAAATCGCAGAATTATTGGCGGAATATATTAATGGTGATGTTGTAAAAATTACAACACTTTTGAAAGATTTGCTATCTTCTGGCGTGAAGCCAGAGACTTTGGCCGAAGAGATGATAGCGCAGATCATCGCCGAACCTAAGCCAGAGCTTTTGTCCTTGCTAGCGAAACTCCCCGAAGTGAAGGCGCCGTTTCCGGAGGCAAAATTACTCGTAGCGCTGACTAGTAATAGGCGGGTCCTGTCCGAACATCCTTTTTCTGGGCCGACTATCTCGTCTTCAACGTCATACACTGGGGCGCAGGCAGAACCGCCCGCTACGCGGGCGAACCTGTCTGGCCCGTCAGGAATATACGTTTCAGAACGAGATAATCGGGAAATGCCCTTGAAAAAGGATGTTTCGGCCACCCGCCATACCAGCGATATAAAAGCGGAGGACCGGAAAACGGATATATCTGCCGGGACCCCCTCTTTTGACTGGGATACATTCGCCGAGAAGGTGCAGTCAATGAACGATGCGGTGTATTCACAACTGATGAAGACTGCGCACGAGATGGTGGGGGAGGTTTTGCATATTTACCCGGAGAAAAAAATCGTCAAAACTATTCTCTCGCGCGATAATAATAAAAGATTGCTCGCCGAGGCGGCTGAGGGGATAAAAATTGAAATCCACGAGGCTGGCGAAAAGCCCAGCAATGCCGAGAAAGACGAGGTGTTAAGTAAAATTTCTGATATAATGGGTGGAGAGGTACAAAATGATGGAGGAGGAAACCCGTTCGGGGAATAAAGGTGGCCGTGTGCCACCACAGGATATCGTAGCCGAGAAATCTTTGCTCGGGGCTTTGATGATTTCCAATGATACGTTACCGGAAATCTTGACGATCTTGCGCCCGCGGGATTTTTACGAGCAACGCCACCAAGATATTTTCCAGGCAATGCTAGATTTGTACGACCGTCATCAGCCGGTAGATTTACTTACACTTACTTCAGAATTAAAATCTAAGAAAAAGCTAAAGGAAATTGGCGGGGCGCCGTATTTAACAGAGCTCTCAAACTTCGTGCCAGCAGCGTCGCACGCCAAGGCCTATGCAGATATTATCGAAAAAACTTCAGTCCGCCGGCGCTTAATTAAGGCCGGTACCGAAATTGCTAATAAAGCCTACGAAGATGATGCGGTGGCAGATAGCCTGATTGGTGAAGCCGAGCGAGAGCTATTTGAGGTATCCGATAAAATCGTAAAGAGCGACTATGTACCAATGGAAGAGCTCTTAGCTGATGCGTTTGACAGAATTGAAGAGTTGCATAAGAATAAGGGGGCACTACGCGGCTTAAAAACTGGCTTTCGTGACTTAGATAAGAAGACCGCTGGCTTTCAAAAGGGTGACCTAGTGATTATCGGTGCGCGCCCAGCAATGGGTAAAACCACTTTTGCACAAAACTTGGCCTATAATATCGCCAGCATCAATAAAAAGGGTGTACTGTTTTTCTCGATGGAAATGGCGGCTAATGAGATTATTGACCGGATGATTTCGGACGTGTCGGGCGTAGACAACTGGAAAATGCGTACCGGTAATTTGTCAGACGAGGAATTTTCGCGCATTGGTGATGCCTTGGGTGAAATGGATGAAATACCAATTTATATAGACGATACTAGCTCGATGACTATAGTAGAGCTACGCAACAAAGCTCGCCGCGCTATGCACGACCATGACATAGGCATAGTGATAGTAGATTATTTGCAGTTAATTCAGGGCTCTGACCGTTATAAGGGTAACCGTGTGCAGGAAGTCACAGAAATCTCGCGTGGATTAAAAATACTAGCACGTGAGTTAGAAATACCAGTAATTGCCCTGGCACAGCTATCGCGTAATGTGACCGGGCGCGATGATCCGCGGCCAGTACTAAGCGACCTTCGCGAGTCTGGCTCCATCGAGCAGGACGCCGACTTAGTGATGTTCCTGCATCGGCCAGACTATTACAAACAAAATGATGATAATTATGAAGAGACTCACATTACTGAACTTCTCGTAGCCAAGCATCGCCATGGGGCGGTAGGGAAGATAGAGCTATACTTCCACCCAGAACTACTGCGCTTTATGTCGCTAGATAAGACTAGGGAATAACTTTTCGCATTTATGCCAGCAGTTCCCAAACCATAATTTCTCGTAGCGGTTTCGCTGCACACAAAGGTAGGCGGGTCCTGTCCGCACATATTTCAAAAAACTTCAAAACTCGTATTTTTCTCAGCGGTTGAAATGCGCGCCAAGATAATTTTTAGCAACACTAGGCGGCTCTCAAACTGGTACTGTCCAGTTTTCGAGCCGTAGAGTTGTAAAAATTATATGGGCGATTTCAAATGCTTCAAAAAATAGAGTTTTGAAGTTTGGGAGACCTAGGTTTCGGCCAGCCACTGGAGTGTTATCGGGCGAGGCAACGGATGGCAAGAGTTTCTTTACGAGCGCTGCTTTCGGCAAAATACATATATGCATCGCGAAGACGTAGTATTTGAGAACGAATATCGGTTAGAGAGGTAGAAGACCAATAATAGCCGTTAGCATTACGGTATATCCGCAAAAAATTTGCTACAGTACCTGGCCCAATTGTTCTATACAAAGTAGAACCGGTAGGCAAAGTAGTTTCATCGTAAGTTACTATAGAGTCGGAACCGCCGTAAGCAATCGCTAAAGCCCTAAGATCAGCAGAGGAATTTTTGCCGGTCCTAGTATTTGGTAATTTCCACCCCTTAGGGCAGATAGAGTAAGGGGCGTCGGTATTGTTTGTAGTGATATTTACACCAGACCCAACCGTAGCGGCGACCCACGAGTAGTAGCTATAGCAACCGTTGCTATCACAATCATCCGTATTA
Source organism: uncultured Candidatus Saccharibacteria bacterium (assembly GCA_964407015.1). Taxonomy (GTDB): domain Bacteria; phylum Patescibacteriota; class Saccharimonadia; order Saccharimonadales; family Saccharimonadaceae; genus Nanosyncoccus. The sequence continues at coordinate 106 of CAYOTX010000013.1, read as the reverse complement.
TATACATAAGCCATGGCATTATCGTTAAACCCAGTCTGTGAAGATGCTGGGAGCCTATTGCCTTCCTGAAAACCATTGGCGGTAGGGAGAGTATAGTTTTCTGGAA
>CAYOTX010000012.1:0-27058 GCA_964407015.1 uncultured Candidatus Saccharibacteria bacterium | reverse complement strand
GTACGCAAAAAAGCGCAGGAAATCCCGAAATTCAGAGAAGAAGGCAACGGTGCGATACGTATCCTGGCTTACCCTGAATGTGAAGAAGCCGATACTTGGCTTGGCGGTCTGGGCAATTTCAGTAAGTACCCTTACGATATTCCCGACTACGAAGTTACATTCGCCATTACTTCCGGCGGAAGCCGTGTTATAACCGGCATATGGGATGGAGCGAAGCAGAAGGTCGACTGCTATGCCTTTTCGGCCTTGAAGATTGCCCATTGTTCTCTTGCTCAAGATCTCGGTTATAACCTGCTTTCCGGGCTTGATCTCGGCGACCCGCATCTCACAGAGGACAATGGATATGGTCCTTACCATGGCGCTTTGTGCGTCGAGGTGAGCAAACATCAGGAGCGCTTCTGCGGGATCTATGTTTGCGTCTCCGGAGCGGACTCCAAGGACGATCTGAAATGCGCCTTCAAGGCCGTCGAAGTCATCAATAACTTTTTCGCCGATGAACCCGAGGAATTCGAGCTCAAGACTCCTGAGCGCCCTGCATTTCTGGACTGAACCAATACCTTTCACCAAGAACCGAAACCCGGCTTAGTACAGCCGGGTTCCTCCTTTTTATAAACATTATGAAAGATCCGTGGCAAATGTTTACGTCAGAAATAAAAATGTAAAGCCGTGCAGGCGAGATAGTCTAGCAGAAATGCAGATAAGTCATTTCCATTGCATAGGGAACCCAGCTCTATATACTGTTAAAACCTGGCTAATTGAGCCCCACCAGAAATTAAATAAAGAGCCACAGGCTCTTTATTTAATTTCTGATAGATGCAGGCTCGAGCCCGGGGTTCGCACCGAGCAAAGCGAGGTTCCTCCGCCCCTCATCACCGTACAAACATGATTAACTACCTCAATCTACCTCGATATAAAAGAACCGCGCCCAGAATAGGCGCGGTTTTTTGTTATATCAAACCCTATCTGATATAATATGGTAGAGGAGCAAAATGAATTTATTTATCTATTGTCAAAAAGACAGCTTAACTTCTGCCCAAGTTTCTATGCTAAAAGCAAGGTTTGAGAATGTCAAAATTATCAACCAATCAGATTTTGACCCATTATTTAAAGATGAAGGACCTAAGGTGCTAGCTTTGGACCCAGATATAGTAGGCTGGAAATTCCCCAATGATATTATCGACCAAATACCAAATCTTAAAGCAATATGTTTACAAACTACAGGCTATGAATGGGTAGATTGTGATTATTGTTCCAAAAAAGGCATTGTCGTCACCAATGTCCCTCACTACGCTACGAACTCGGTAGCAGAAAAGTGTGTAATGATGGCATTGGCTCTAGCAAAGAAACTACCGCTTTTCGAAAGAGAAGGCAAAATGAATTGGAGCCAACAATTTATTGGCGAAGATATGCTGGATAAACCTACTGATATTATAGGGTTTGGCGAAATTGGGCACGCACTTGCTAGAAAGTTAGATGGCATCATAGGCAGAAAGGAAATCTGCTATTATTCACATAGCAAAAGTGACCCAGATTACCACTACTTGGACTTCGATTCAATGCTAGATAAGAGTGAATATATGTTTATTACCATTTCTAAAAACAAAGACAGTTTGGCCTTATTTGATAATCTGTCAAAATTTAGGCCACAAACTAAGGTTATTATTGTAGCGAATGGCTTTGAAAATGTAGCTAGACGAATGGCAGAAATGGTGGAAGAAGGCAAGCTTGGTGGAGTAGCTTTTGAAAGTGATGATCTTAGCAAAAAGTATAATGGCAATGTATTTATCACACCACCAAACGCCTACTATACTAAAGAATCTCTTGAGAAAATGTTTGAGATTTGGGTAAACACTATTGCTTCAATAATTGATAAGCCAATTAACAAAGTAAACTAGGAGAAAAATATGGCAACAAAAGAACAATATAATACTTGGACCAAAGAATTTATGGAATCTTGGGCGCAGCTAGATTGGAAAAGAACTTTAGAAACACTTGATAGGAATGTAGAGTATTACGAAAACCCCATAGATAGACCTTGTAAGAATTTTGACGAAGTGACGAGTCTCTGGTGCGTCGTTGCTGACAACCAAAAAGACATAAAATACGATTATCAGATTGTCGCCTATAACGATATGACCTGTATTATAAATTGGCAAATGACAAGAACTATGACCAAAACTAATACTAAGCAGGATATAGATGGAATATTTCAAATCTCCCTAAATGAAGGAAGTAAATGCACCTACTTTAAGCAATGGAGATATACTAAAGGATAAGGAAAGGAGGGACAAACCTATGCCAGTAATAGTAGGTGGCGTAGTAGAAAAAGACGGTAAATATCTACTTGTCCAAGAAGCCCAAGAAAAATGCCGAGGCAAGTGGAACCTCCCAGCTGGGCATCTAGACCCTAATGAAACCATTTTTGATGCTGCTAAGAGAGAGGTTAAGGAAGAATGTGGATTAGATGTGGAACTAACTGGGATTTGTCAGATTGGCAATAAAAAACCAGAGAACGATATATTCGTTTCTGTCATATTTTCCACCAAAGTTCTTGGAGGGGGCATCAAGTTCAATCCGGATGAAATCCTAGATGCCAAGTGGTTTACCTATGAAGAAATATTAGTTATGAAAGACCAACTCAGAGACACGAGGCTAATTTTGGGTAGCATAGATAATACTCGTAATGGTTTAGTAGCTCCTATAAATATTGTAAAGGTTCTATAATCTACTACTATACTTAATACTATGCAAAGCCCTCACCTTATTCGTTTAATCTGTCCAGGTGCTGGTGGTATCTCAGCTCTAGTAGGAAATACCAGTAGTCTATCTCCTCATTCACCTCTTGTATCACACTCCTTAATCGGTCTTCCAGGCTCTTATTGTGTAAAATACTAACCTCCTGGTCCACTATAGGACAATTTTCGGGGTTTAGAGGCCCCATTTTTGTTGTCCGTTCTCTGTAAAGTGGGCTAATTTCTGGTGTGTAAATATTCTTGTTCAGGTCCACCCAAAAACCACCTGGAAATAGAATTTTTTTACACATTTCTATTTCTTCTAGGGTTAACTCAAAAAAGTGTTGCCCGAGCTTGTCTATAAATTCCATAGCGAAATCTAAGAAATTACTACGGCCAATATTAAGCCTTTTTTCTGCAGCTTCGGCCAAGCCTTCCAGTTTTTCAATTTTGTCTTTTATTCTCCCTAGATAATTATGCAGGTCGTCTTCGAGAGACTGGTTACCGGTCTTAATAATCTGGTCCAAAATCTTTTGTTTCTTCTCTTCGAGTTTTGTTAAGTCTTGCATATACAGACTTAGCTGTAGCTACATCTGGGAGCACTTTATTTATAGTTCTTAGCGCTTTCTACATCTATATTTATATTCGTAAGAATAAAAATAACAGATAGAACATATAGGTATTAACACTAACCCCTTTCTAATCAGCCTCTCCATTGGCCCAGCATTAAAACAAGCCTACAACCTTGACGATCGAGAAAATCTTTACAAAGTAATTCAAGCTATTAAATAGGTCGGAATAGATTTTATCGTTACTCTACTTTAGGTGCAGAAATACCGTTAAAACCTTGCTTATTGAACCCCACCATTAGAGTTGAAAGACGTCATCTCGGCGTTTTTGCGTGCTCGTTTATCCATTAGGTGCGCTTCGCGCAAAGAAAACACCAATCTGACGCCTTTCAATCTCCAATGGTTGATGTAAAGGCAAATCCGCCCCCCCCTCACAAACCTACTAGGGTATTTTCGGCTCAATGGTGTTTTTATTGCTAAAAATCACAAAAAACGCCCTAAAATACAGACTTATGCAACATCTGTTGCATAAGTCGTAAAAACCAAAATCAATCTCGGCTCAAAAATGTTAAAATTTCCCCAAGCGGAGGTGGAAAGGGAAAAATGTTAAAAGTTGTAGTTTTTGATAGTGGCTACGGCGGGGAATTATTTGCGGATTATTTACAAGAAAATTTACCAGTCATTCAAATTATTAGAGTGATAGATTGGCGTAACGCCGACAAAATCAATACTAAATACAGAGAAGCACGTAAATTTGCCGAGGCAGCAATTAAGCCATACATCGGCAGGGTAGATTTAATTATTTTCGCCAATCACCTCCTTACGATTACCAGTCTTAAATATTTTAAACGCAAATATCAGACGCAAAAATTTCTTGGCTTAGACCTAAAGCAGCCTCGTAATCCTACCGGGCGCAATACCCTAATTATCGCTACTAAAGCCGTTACTAAGACCATTAATTATCACAACTATGTATTCCATCTTAAATGCAAAACCAAAACTTTTACTGCAGATTCTTGGCCTACCAAAATAGACAACGGGGAAATCACCGCTAGTGAGGTTAAAAGTATATTAAAAACTTTCTCGAGCAAAGAACATTTTTGCCCCCTAAATCTTATTTTAGCTTGCTCACATTTTAGCGATATTAAGCCCGAGCTTCGCGCTTGTTTTGGCAAAAATCTCAGAATTTACGATAGTTTCGAAGACACTTTTCGCAAAACCTGCAAAGCTCTAGAACTCCGTGGTGGCGCTGGTAAGAAGAAATCTTGAATTTTTCCTCTCTATAAATTATAATATACTAGTAATTTAAAGAAAGGATAAAGCATGGAAAATCTAGAAAAAATGAGACATACTCTAAGCCACGTGCTTGCTGCCGCGGTACAGGAGCTTTATCCTACAACAACATTTGGCATTGGTCCGGCTATAGATAATGGTTTTTATTATGACATTGATTTCGGTGACACCAAAATTTCCGATACGGACCTACCAAAAATAGAGAAAAAAATGCGCGGTATCATTGCTCGTAAACTACCGATGACGAAACGCATAGTATCTAAAGAAGAAGCTTTAAACTGGGCACACAAAAACAATCAGACCTATAAAATTGAGCTAATAGAAGATTTACCAGATGGTGAAGAGATTTCTTTTTACGACCTTGGCGATATCTTTACAGATCTTTGCAGAGGTCCACACGTAGAAAATACTTCCGAACTCGGAGCTTTTAAGCTTGTCCGCATCGCTGGCGCCTATTGGCGTGGGGATGAGAAAAGGGAAATGCTCACTCGCATCTATGGTGTAGCTTTTGCTACCGAGGAAGAATTGCAAGAGTATCTTAAAAAACAAGAAGAAGCTAAGGCCCGTGATCATCGCAAGCTTGGCAAAGAACTAGATTTATTCTGTTTTTCAGATTTAGTCGGTTCCGGCTTACCGCTATTTACTCCGCGTGGCACTGTTTTACGCGATTTACTTAATGAATTTACTCAGAGTTATCGCTTAAAAAATGGTTATAAAAAAGTTTGCATTCCACACATTGCTAACGTAGACTTATACAAAACTTCGGGCCATTATGAAAAGTTTCCGGAAATGCTACAATTTGTTTCACAAGAAAGTGGGGATCATCTAGCCATTAAGCCCGTATCTTGTCCGCACCACTCACAGATTTTTGCTAGTTCACCGCGCTCTTACAAAGATTTACCTATCAAATACCTAGAAACCACTATGGTTTACCGTGATGAGCGTAAAGGCGAGTTGGGCGGCCTCTCTCGTGTACGTGCTATTACGCAAGACGATTCACACGTTTTCTGTACCGAAGATCAAGTTGGCGATATCTTTGGTGAACTCATCGCGGCCGCGAAAGATTTGTATAAGAAAATTGACATGAAACTCAAGCTTCGCCTGTCCTTCCGTGACAACAGTGATGGCTACATCGGTACTCCAGAAATGTGGCAGAAAGCTGAAAATGCTATCCAAGAGATGGCAGATAAATTTGAGATGGATTATTTTATCGGCGAAGGCGAAGCAGCTATGTACGGCCCCAAGATGGATTTTATGGCGGTAGATGCTCTTGGTCGTGAGTGGCAGCTTGCCACCGTGCAACTAGACTATGCTATGCCGGTCCGTTTCCATCTAGAATACACCGATGCAGACGGCTCCAAAAAGACGCCTATTATGATTCACTGCGCACTTATTGGCTCAATTGAGCGTTTTATGAGTGTATATCTAGAACACACCGCCGGATGGCTGCCAATGTGGTGTGCGCCTGAGAATGTCCGCATACTTACTGTAAATGACCAAGTTGCAGATTACGTAGGTAAAATCACTGATATTCTAGACCAAACAGAATTATCAAATCCACTACCACATAACAAAATTCGTTATACAGTGGATGATTCTGCCGACTCTCTTGGCAAAAAAATCCGCCGCGCTACCGGCATGAAGATCCCGTGTGTGATTATCGTCGGGCCAAAAGATGTGGAAGGCAATATGATTTCAGTGCGTCTGCGGGATAGGGAAGAAAAAACAGAATTAGACAATTTAGCAGAATTCTTGAAGGAATTAAAATAGTGACTACATCGACGGGTGACGGCTGGAGGGGGACCCCCAAAATGTTTGCTGAGCAAAATTTTGGGGGAGGAAAAGCCGGCAGGACCCGTCGAGACGTTAGCGCTATTATAATTCTTGGTCCTACTGGCTCTGGTAAAACCGGTGTTTCTATTGAAATCGCCAAATCCATTGGCGGCGAGATTATTTCTGCCGATAGCCGTGCTATTTATAAAGGCATGGATATTGGCACGGCAAAACCAACTACTGAAGAAATGGGTGGAGTTCCTCATTATGGTATAGATATCGTAGAACCGGGCGAAAGATTCACTGTGGCCGATTGGAAGCAGTATGCTGAATCAAAAATTGCTGACATTAAGGCGCGCGGCAAAGTCCCGATTATTGCTGGTGGCACTGGACTATACATCGACGCACTTATTTACGACTATCATTTCAAAGGCCCCACTGGCGCCAAAATTGGTGATTTTGAACAAAAAAGTTGTTCAGACAGAACAGAGGTAAAAGGTAATTTTTTAATCATAGGCGTCAAATGGCCTACAGAGGTACTGCGAGAACGCCTTAAGAAACGTATAGACATAATGTTCTCGCCGGAGCTATACGCAGAAACGGAGAAATTAGTTCAAACATATGGCTGGGGCAGCCAAGCCATGAAGAGCGATATTTACGAATATGCGTATAAATATTTAGAAGGGGAACTGACATTAGATGAAGCAAAAGAACAATGTTTTTATAAAGATTGGCACCTGGCAAAACGTCAAATGACTTGGTTTAAACGCAATAAACAAATAATTTGGCTCAACCTTGAAGAAATTTATCCATTTGTGCTAAAATATATACATAATGAGCAAAGAAACTAACACGCCAACAGAAAAATTATTCGGATCCAAAACTCGCGCTAAGCTTTTGAGGCTATTTTTTGAGAATCCAGAAAAAAGTTTTTACGTTCGTGAAATGACTAGGGTGATAGACGAACAGATTAATTCCGTCCGTAGGGAATTATTAAATCTTGAGGGCATTGGCATTATTAAGAATGAAACCTTTGACAATAAAGTTTATTACTCAGCCAATAGCAAACATCCGTTCTATCGCCCGATGATTGACATTTTTTCTAAAAAAATTGATACAGTTCGCGATAAAGATATTAAAGAAACTACCTGGGAAGGCTATTGTCGCCCAGTCAAGAATTATCTCAAAGGCCTAGTTGTAACTAATCGTTTGCCCGGGCAGGATGGTGTAGACCTTTTAATTATCGGCAACGACAAGACAAAAAAACTTACTCGTTGGGCTGAAGTAGTTGAAAAGAAACAAGGCAAGCCACTGAATTATGTTATTATGTCTCCAGATGATTTTTCTTACCGTAAAAATGTTCGTGACCGTTTCGTGATGGAAATCCTAGAAATGGAGATTTCCGAAATTATTGATCCTGAAAAACTAATTAAAGAATAGGAGTAAAGATGTTTGAGATAGAAAGTAAAACCCCAGACGAAATCACTATTATTACCAAAAAGACCACCATCAAATTCAATATTGCCGATGCAATAATTGATGCAGGTCTTGCAGTCGGCAAAATCTCTGGTCCTGGCGAATTTGAAATTGGCGATGCTACTATCCGCGGTATCGCCACTGAAAGCGGCAAGACTATCTATGACGTAGAGGTTAGCGGCGTCCACACTGGTATTATTGGTGGTATAGAAGAAAACCTAGATGATATTGTGGCAGATATCTTGTGTACTTCCTCCGTCCGCGCTATTCGTGAAATCGAACCAAAGCTTATAATTTCTATGGGCAACGTAGACGGCATGGTGGCAGATCTCAAGCTAACTGCTCACACCGAAAAGAAACTCAAAGTTAAAAACTTAGACAGTTTGCCAGCTACCAAAGAAGTGGTGGTTCTGAATTAAAATGAGATTAGACTTTCTTAATGTGGTCATCATACTTTGCATAGTATTAGGCTCTGTAATATTGCATGAGCTTTCACATGGGATTGTCGCCTATTGGCTAGGGGATCATACGGCCAAGGACGCCGGTCGCCTCACTTTTAACCCCATCAAGCACATAGATCCTTATATGTCTATCTTGGTGCCAGTAGTATTATATATGCTTGGTGCACCAGTATTTGGCGGAGCTAAGCCGGTGCCAGTAAACTACTACAGGCTCAAATGGCACGAATGGGGTATGGCCTTAGTGGCCGTCGCAGGCCCGCTTACAAACTTTCTTCTAGCTCTCGTATTTTTCTTAATTGGTCACTTTTCTGGTCTGATCTATGGTACAGGTGGGGAATTATGGCAATTTGTTTTTACAGAAATCATTTATATTAACCTTGGTTTTATGATTTTTAATCTTATACCTATTCCGCCATTGGATGGTTCCAGGGTACTTTATGCTATTTCTCCAGACGGTTTTCGCGCAGTACTGGCCAATATCGAACGCTACGGCATTATTATTGTCTATCTATTGATCTTTTTCTTTGGCGAGGTTTTTTCGCATATCATGGTAAATGGCATGAACGGCATAATTAATTTTTTTTATTTTATAGTTGGACAATAAACCTAAATAATTCCAACGGAATTATTTAGGCAGAAACAAAAATTGAAACGGAGTTCACTTCTATTTCAATTTTTATACTAGTTTCTTTTGCTGGACTTTTCTTTACCTAAAGAAAAGTCCAATGTATGTTATAATTAAATTAGCCTTACTGGCGACATGATTTTCCTGAATAATCATGTTTTAGGGATTTCGTGGCTTACACCCGTGGGTGTATCGCATAAGATTTTACCCACCTTGTATATATTACGGGGAAAACAGGCTAGTGAGGCTTTTATGATAAGAGGTGGGATGAAACAAAGAATTCGCGTAGTTGGTTTAATCAAAAACGAGGATGGGGTCTTAGTTTTTAAACGTAGCCGAGGCCGCAGTGACGCCCCGGTTTTTTGGGAATTACCTACTGGCAAAATTAAATTTGGCGAACAACCAGAAGAGGCCATGGCGCGTTCTCTTACAGAATACACTGGGTTGGACGCTTCATCGGTAAAACTAAAAGACGTTATTACATTTCTTGCTCCGGAAGGTTCTAGTCAGCTTAGCAACCTATATATTATATATAATCTAGAAATTAATAACCCCATCAAACCTACCCCGCGTGATAGGTATACGGGCTATAAATTTGTAAAGGATTTTACTAATTCCAGCATCCACCTCAATGAAACCAGTATGTCGGTGCTAGAGATAGAGGAAGGAAAAATTGCCCCAGGTCACAGTTCTCCGCGCGACACTGCTAATAGTATCACGATAAATGTAGATGGGGCATCGCGTGGTAATCCTGGCCCATCTGGTATTGGCTATTGCATTCACGATAACAGTGGCAAAATCACCGAACGCAAAGGCGAATTTATTGGCTTTGCTACTTCGCGCATGGCGGAATATTGTGCCATGAGAAAGGGTATAGAGCGCGCTATCGAACTAGGTTATAGATCCGTTCGCTTCATTTCAGACAGCTTAATGGTAGTTAATCAGCTAAACGGCATTTTCCATGTTAAAAATCGTGATATCGCCCCAATCTATCAAGATATTCAGGATAAACTCAATAATTTTGACGCCATATCTTTCACACATGTTCCGCGTAACAAAAATATGATTGCTGATTCCGAGGCTAATGCTGCTATTGACGAAATTTTACAGAGAACTTAGTATCGACGGGCGACGGCTGGAGGGGGACCCCCAAAATGTTTGCTGAGTAAAATTTTGGGGGAGAAAAAGCCGGCAGGACCCTTCGAGAATTTCGGTTTTTTCTAAATTATGATATAATACAGGGGAGCCTGAAAGGCGACCGCTTTTTATAAGAGGAAAGTCCGGGCAACATAGAGCAGGGTAGTCGCTAACGGCGACCGTCCGTAAGGATAGGGAAAGTACCACAGAAACAATACCGCCTTCTTCGGAAGGTAAGGGTGAAAAGAGTGAGGTAAGAGCTCACAGCGCGCTGTAGCGATACGGTGCGGAGGCAAACCCTACCTGTTGCAAGGAGTGCTATATACCTTCGCTCGAGGATGCACGCTCACCGCTAGAACGTTATAGCAATGTAACGTCAAGATAGATGGTTGCCAACCATATATTATATATGGTTACAGAACCCGGCTTAAAGACGGCTCATATCAAAAAACCGCCCGAAAGGGCGATTTTTTGATTTTAGGGAAAATATGATACAATGGAGATGTCTACATCAAATAATTATAAAGATTACTAATTACCGAAATTAGTGAACGGCAACCGTTCGAAAACAGTAATTTCGGTAATCGAATTAATTGTTTGGTGTAGACAGCCGAGAACGGTTGTCGTTTTTTATTAAGCGACGAGTCAATAATAATCTAAAAGGAGGTAAAATGAATCACAATTCATTCCCAAGTGGGGAACAGTCCCCAATCCAATCAGAAGACGGAGATACTGCAGAGTATCGGTCTTTTGAAGAGCATATGCGAGAAATGCGGCAATATGCAACAGAGATTAATGCCCAAACATTAACTCGTCCATCACTTAAGAATGAAGAAATATCGGAAACTTCAGTCCGTCTTATGCCCGAAGTCGAAGAAATAAGCCAAAAAGTTAAAAAAGGTGAAAAACTTGACATAAAGGACATCTCTTCTCTATCGGAAGTCTATGGCTTCGACTTAGATGGCGCAGAAGAATTTCTTGAGGAGGTTGGTCTCAGTGATGGAAAAAGTTTCGACGTGAAAGTACCAGGAATAATTATTTCTCCAGATGGCAATAGAGAACGTACGCCTCTTGATATTAGTTTTGAAAATAATGAGGGGGATTTTACCAGAATCAGTATTGAAAAGGGCAAAGACGACAATAAAACTCACATATATTCCTGGAAGGGGAGAAGAGAATTCACTGATGTAGGCTACAACGGCCCTGTCCCTATCAAGACTACTGATGGCAACGAAACCAGAGACCAAAAAGCTGTAACGATAGAATAAAAAGGTCACCCTAGATCAAAAACCGCCCGAAAGGGCGATTTTTTGATACAAGTAGTAATTTATTTACTCGCTTTTTTCTCGGCACGCGCCTTTGGTGACTCAATCAAACCTTTTTTCTTTAGCGTTCTTAAGGCAGAAGTAGATACATTGCATTTTACTTTTTGCCCGTTGATAATCAAAGTCCGCTTTGAAACGTTTGGCTTAAAAACTTTCCGAGTATGGCGCTGGGAGAACGACACGTTGTGGCCGTACATTTTACCCTTGCCGGTAATTTCACAAATTGCCATCTTATTTCTCCTTTACCGTATTAACAATTTTCTTAAACGCCTCAGGATTATTTACAGCTAAATCTGCCAAAACCTTACGGTCTAGCGTGATATTTTTAGCTTTCATGCCAGCAATCAACTGAGAGTAGGAGACACCTAATTCGCGAGAAGCATTGTTGATGCGAGTAATCCATAGAGCACGTAGATCGCGCTTTTTATTGCGACGGTCACGATAGCTATATTGCAAAGCCTTAATTACGCCCTGCTTGCCTAGGCGATAGCTACGACGGCGGTAATGTTGCATACCCTTCGTCTTGTTCAATAATTTCTTGTGTTTTGCGTGTGCCGCAACACCTCTTTTAACTCTCATAATTACACCCCCAACGCTTTCTTAATATTCTTGTTAATTTTGCCGTTGATGGTAGCAGCAGTTTTCATATTGCGCTTCCTGGCTTTAGATTTTTTGGCGAGAATATGATTCCCGAATGCCCGCTCGCGTACCAATTTACCACTACCGGTAATTTTGATCCGCTTGGCAGTACCTTTATGCGTCTTTAACTTTGGCATAATAGTTTTCCTTTTTTAGATTTGATATTATTTTGGCTTATGGTAATCTGTTTTATTAAAAATTACAACAAACCTAATGTGCTACCAGCTGGCCGTGGAAGTAGGAAATTACTTCTTCCGTACCTGGACTGATAAGTTGCGTCCGTTCATTTGCGGCTTGCCCTCTACGACGATGCCTTCACCTAAGAGTTCAACTACTTTATTTAAAAGTTCGTTGCCAATTTCTTTGTGAGCCATTTCGCGACCACGGAAAATTATTAAAATTTTTACTCGGTCGCCGTCGTCTAGAAACTCGCGCATTTTACGGACTTTAATGTTAAGGTCGTTATCGCTAATTTTAAGGCCAATTTTCATCTGCTTTAGCTCGGATTGCTTTTCGCGAGCTTTTTTGCGATTTTTAGCCTCTTCTTTCATTTTCTGGTACTGATATTTACCCCAGTCAATGATTTTAACGACCGGTGGGTTGGCATTAGCAGCAATTTCCACTAAATCCACCCCTTGTTGATTCGCCAGAATTTGGGCTTCTTTGCTAGACATAATGCCTAGCTGCTCTCCACTAGCACCGATTACGCGCACCTCCGGATAACGAATTTCCGAATTGAGTCGCGTGCGTGATGTAGTTTTTATGATAGTCCTTTCTTCTCTTGAATTAACCTGATAACAATTATACCAAACCTCTAGAGAAAAAGCAAGAGTAAATTAGCGTTTTGCGCTATTATATAATTCATCAATATCGAGGAACATAAAGGCCAAACTGCCATAGGCGGTTTGGTCGCCGTAAGCCCCTTGGGACGCTCTAGCGAAGCGAAGCGAGCGTCAGGGGCGGAGCAATGTGATAAAATTTCTTACACAAAAGCGAAGCTTCCGAGATATGATGAATTATGTAGTAGATTCAACGCTTCCTATAAGTCAGAGCCTCAGCTAAGTGTTGGGCTGAAATTTTGTCGGCCCCGGCCAAGTCTGCAATAGTTTGCGCCACCTTGATAGTTTTAAAATACGACCTAGCCGAGAGATTTAGCTTCCCTGATGCTGCAGCTAACATTTTTTCAGCTGCCGGCTCTAGCTGTAACATTTTTGACACCTGAAAAGAGGACAGGGAACTATTGTAAACTCCATCTTGCCCATACCTAGCCTTTTGCCGTTCAATTGCCTCTGTTATATTATTTTTTACAACATTATGCTCACCCGTTTCATCTGGCAAGTCTTTCAATAGATCCGCATTGTCCACCTTTTCTACTACGATATTCATATCTATTCGGTCAAACAGTGGCCCAGAGAGTTTTTTCTGATACTTTTGAATCTGTGTTTCGGTGCATTTGCACTCGTGCGTAGGGTCCCCCAGATACCCACAGGGGCAGGGATTCATCGTGGCCACCAACATAAAATCTGCCGGATAAGTAGTTTTGCGATTGGCTCTAGAGATAGATATTTCCTTGTCTTCCAGGGGTTGGCGTAAAGCCTCTAGTACCGACCTCGGGAATTCCGGTATCTCATCTAGAAATAGTATCCCCTTGTGTGCCAAAGAAATTTCCCCAGGGCTAGCTATCGCCCCACCGCCAATTATAGAGGTAGAACTCGCCGTATGGTGTGGGCTGCGAAACGGCCTTGTCTCTATGATCTCGTCTTTAGATAATCCAGCAATAGAGTAAATTTTAGTGATATTGATTTTTTCCGCTGGTGTTAAATCTGGCAAAAGATTGGCTGCTGCCTTGGCCAGCAAAGTTTTTCCAGCCCCTGGCGGTCCAGAGATTAGGATATTATGATGCCCCGCAATAGCAATTTCCATTGCCCGCTTGGCTAATTTTTGGCCCCTAATATGGTCCAATATCTCGCCTGTGCGCTGGGTAGCTTTCTTATGCCCGTTATCAGCATTATTAGCTATAGGCAGCGTCGCTTGGTTTTTTAAGGCCAAAAATAGGTTTTGTAAACTATCTACACCGTAGATAGTAATACCTTCCACCAGCGAAGCCTGCGCTAGATTTTTTATTGGCACATAGATTTCGGCGTATCCAGCTTCTTTTGCGGCTTCTACTACGTTTATAATGCCTTTGACGGGCCTTAATTCGCCGTTTAGCGACAATTCACCCACAAACATTTTATCTACTACGTCGCCTTTGATAAGTTGGCCAGATAGTGCTAATACTGATAAGGCTATCGGCAAATCTAGGTACGCCCCATCTTTTAAAAGCTCTGCCGGTGCTAGGCTAATAGTCACTTTTTTATCAGGGAAGAAAAAGTCCGAGTTTACCATTGCGCTGCGCACCCGCTCTTTTGCCTCGTTGATAGTTTTATTGGCCATACCTACAATGTTAAACGCCGGTAGACCCCTATTCATATCCCCCTCGACTTCTACCAATTTACCCCCGAAGCCATAGGGGATTGCTGAATGAATTTTTGCGATCATGCCTCTTAACTAACATAGGGAATTAAAAAATTCAACCCCCTAGGTCTGGCCTAGCTTTCGCCTATGCTTATTTTAATGTAAAAATACTCGAAACTAAATTTGAAAAAACCTTTTGCCAAATTTTTAACGATTAAAGCACAAGAATATTTACAAAATGCTTGTGGAAAACTCCACAAAAAAATACAAAAATTGTTCAAAAAAGTGTATTGACATTAGCATTTTTTCGCGATATTATAGAGATAGCTTTTGAATAAAAAAATTATTCAAAAGGTCAAAACAAAAATTTAGCCAAAATAACTCCACACTCTACAAAGAAGGCCGGTTTTCCTCGCAGTTACCGGCCTTTTTCTTACGTTTGGGGCTTTCTTTTCGGAAAAAGAAAGCCCCAGGAAAAGAAAACCAGCAAGAAATTTAAATCGGAATAGAGTTCCGATTTAAATTTTGATTAATAATATCGAAGATTGCTAACTGCAACTATTGCTAGGGTGTTCATTCGAGATTAAAAACTGCTGGGTGGTAAATTTGCGCTTTTATTTATTAGATAAAATGCTTCAGATAGGTGTTTTCTTCGCGTGAAGCTATAGCTAATCTGTGAAATTCTTAGTTATAATTCGTTCTAGATGGGTGATTTCTTTGTTTGAAGCGCGGCTATTGGCCGAGCGAAAACAAAAAATCACCCAGATAGGCGAATTTGGCAAGAATTTTGGTGGAGCTGGGGGATACTGCCTCCCCGTCCGCACCGTCACTGGGTTATGATTCTACGTGCATAGTTTTCTGTTTCATCTTGGCAAAATATCGTTAGCGGCAGAAAACAAAACTAACAATCGCCATAGCTAATTTTCGTGCTATTTTTCGCTAATTAAATAGCCTTATTCTCGTTGTATGATAATTCCAGTTCTACGAAACCTCAAACTAGAACCAGCCTACAATAAATTAGGCATAAGCCGGCATGTAAGCTACATGCGCGGTTTTCGTGTTTTTTACACTTATTAATACTTACGGTATTTAATCGGCACGCCTCACAACTGTTAACGATTCGTCTAAGCTTTGTCAGCCCCAACTAATAAAATTATACCATAACCGACCCAAAATTACAATGACACGCGCAGTAAAAATGACCTAATCGTTGTAAAACTTACAACGAAATCGCCAAAAAACTCACTTAAAATAAACGAATGTTGTAAAAATCACAACATTTTGAATAAAAAATTAGAACAGGGAAGAAATAGATAAAATGTTGTAAAAAATACTCTAGAAAAGTTGAACAAATCTATTGATTTTTTATAATTTTTATGCTAATATCAAGTCAGTCGGGAAGACTAAAACAAACATTAAAAACAAAAGGAAAACATGAAAAAGAAACGCTTCAAAGCTAGAAATAAACCATAATCTTTGGCGGGCAAAAAGGTAATTTCTAGCCATAAATTACACCATTAGGAATTACCTAGAGCTCCGCCAAAAGTCCGATCCCAGGTGACAGGAAAGGATAAAAGCGTAGAGCGCATTAGTAAATCTTTCGTTAGTACCTTCCACAAACACAAAAAACATAAACCAGAACGAAAGGAAACACTAATAAGGACAATGCTTCACCTAGCGTGAAGCGGTCAATAGGGAAAAGCGGATCAGGGGTTGCGGCCAATAGTTAAGATTTAAGCGTCGGATAACCCCCCGCCCCTCCCATAAAACAAATACTTGGGGGCTGACCAGAATTATGATATAATCAGGCTATGAAGCATAACCATATTGTATCCATTATTAGCGTAGTTGGACTCGCAGCTTTAATACTTATGCTAATTTTTACATCACCGACGGAAATTGGGCCGTTCGGTGTTTTATTATTTTTTACAACAGTTTACGTGGTAACTTTCGGCATCGTCACTCTCTTAATGCAGACTTTTATGCGCTTGGCCTTCAAGAAAGATACCTTCAAGAATAAAGATTATCTCTATGCAGCCGTCCTGGCCTTTGGGCCAATCATGTTTCTAATGGCTCGCTCTTTTAATGCTATCAATCTTTGGACGACTGGCCTAATTTGTTTCTTCATATTTTTAGCTGAATTTTTAGTCGCAAAACGCGTTTAGTATGGTAAAATAAGCATATGGGTTATGGTCGTACAGATAAAACTGATAGCGCAGGAGTGCAAAATTTTTTCACAGCCGGTGCTGGCACTGACTCTGTAAATACTAATAATTTTGAAGCAGAAAACAATCTCGATCTTACTAATACAGACATCTCTTGGCAAAGAAACCCTCAGGAAATTGGTAACAAGATTATTAATTTCCCAGGTAATAATCCGGAAAACCCAAAATCGCATCATAATCAAGAGAACTTTGCAGTTATTGAGCCAACTATGCCACCAGGCGCTAATAATGGTATCAATAAAAGCCAACCCGACAAAGATAAAATTATTGAAGCCAGTTTCGACCGTACTAGCATTAAGACTACCGGTGATGGGCTAGACTCAGCAGGCATTGAGGAGCTAGAAAAAGTAGCTGATAAAAAACTTTACAAAGACGACGACGCTGCTGGATACGTAGATGCTATTAGAGGTGAAGACGGCATGGCTTTTGTTAATCTAGAAAACTCATACGGTGCCAATTCGGCTTGGAAGAAGGCAGCATGACAAACTATCTCTGTTCCTGTAAAAATTACAACAATCAACCACGCAAAGGGAGCGTAAGATAATGGAACCTTGGGTGGTAGTTCTCATTATTATTGCAGCAATCGCCATTATTGCTGGGATTTTTGGCGGCACCTATATCTCTAAGCTCCGCAAAGCCAAGAAATATGAGCGCGGTCTCAAAATGGTGCCGCTCCTCATTCATCTGCCCCCTTCTACGGACGATATTGAAGCTGGCGGCAGAGATAAACGCGATGTCGCCAACGAGGCCATCTCTAAAGCTCAGGTGATGTATTCTATTCTTTCCTCCACTATCACTAAAGGTCTCAAAACTAAACTTTACGGCCAACGCCACTTCTCTCTAGAAATTATTGCCAAAGATGGCTTTATCAAATATTATGCTATTGTCCCAGCGGTGCTTAAAGAGACGGTTAAGCAGGCTATTCAGTCTGCCTACCCCACTGTACGCATAGAATTAAAACGCGAGGACAACATCTTTAGAGGTGGCGGTGGTGCTAGCGCTGTAGCTGGCGCCGAGCTCACCCTCAATAAAGACTATTATCTACCGATAGCCACCTACGAAGATACTAAACGTGATGCCCAAATGGCTATATTAAACGCGCTCTCTAGCATCAAAGGGGACGAAGGTGCTACTGTACAAATTTTGTTCCGCCCTGCACAACAAAATTGGTCAGAAATTGGTAAACAATATATTGAAAACATACAAAAAGGTAAAAAGTCCACTAAATCGGTCGGAGCTGGAATCGGTAACTTTGCTATGGACCTTATTCGTGCCCCATGGGAAGTTCCTGGCGAGCATGAAAAATCTGAACAAGAAACCGTCACCAATATTAAGCAAGACGAAATTGCCGCTATTACCAACAAAATGCGTTTTCCGGCCTTTGAAACCCTAATACGCATTGTGGCCAGTTCTGAAAGCAAACCACGCTCAGAGGCTATCGTAGGCAGCATTGTGTCAGCCTTTTCCCAATTCAACTCTCCAGAGCTCAACGGTTTCAAGGTCAACACTTTTAAAGACTCCAAAAAATTAGTCGTAGACTACACTCTCAGATTTTTCCCACTCAAAAACCACTCTACTATCTTAAACAGCGTCGAGCTCGCCTCAATTTTTCATCTACCGGAACAGAGCTCTATTCCTAATTCCCAGGTAGAGCGTCAGCTTACCAAACAGATAGATGGCCCTGCCAGATTAGCTACCGAAGGCCTCTTCCTCGGCACCAATCAGTTCCGTGGTGTGGATAAAGCAATCTACTTGCAAGAGAAAGACCGTCGCCGCCATATGTATGTGATTGGTCAAACCGGTATGGGCAAATCCGTTTTCCTTGAGAATCTCGCCTTCCAAGATATGTGCGATGGGCACGGCTTTGCCTTTATTGACCCCCATGGTGATGCGGTAGAGGCCATTTTGCAGCGTGTGCCAGAGGAGCGCATAGACGACATTATCTACTTTGACCCTGCCGATATCGAGCATCCGGTTGGCATGAATATGTTTGAATACACCACCGAGGATCAGAAAGATTTCATCGTCCAAGAGGGAATCAGTATGCTGCAATCCTTGTTTGACCCCCAGAATCAAGGCTTCTTTGGCCCCCGCGGCCAGCATATGTTCCGAAATGCTGCTCTTCTCCTCATGGCAGATCCCGCTGGCGCCACCTTTATCGATATACCACAGTGTTTTACTGACCCCGAATTCGTTAAATCTAAGCTCAAATATGTTACCGATAAAGCCGTTTATGATTACTGGACCAAAGAGTTCCCGGCTTCGCAAAAATCCAACGATGCCGGCGAAGTTATTACTTGGTTCTCTAGTAAATGGGGCCCATTTATCTCTAACACCATTATGAGAAACACTCTTGGTCAGGTAAAATCCGGCTTTAATATCCGCGAGATTATGGATAACAAAAAGATCTTCCTGGTAAACCTTTCCAAGGGGCGCCTCGGTGATATCAATGCCAATCTTCTTGGTATGATCTTTGTAATGAAATTCCAACAGGCCGCCATGAGCCGCCAGGATATCCCCGAAGACCAGCGCCAAGATTTCTGCCTTTACGTAGACGAGTTTCAGAACTTCGCCACCGATAGCTTTGAATCTATCCTCTCTGAGGCCAGGAAATACCGGCTCAACCTGATCGTAGCCAACCAGTTTATGACTCAATTAACCGAAAAGATTAGGGAAGCCCTGCTCGGCAACGTAGGTACCATTATATGTGGCCGTATCGGTGTAACAGATGCCGATCTGATGGTTAAAGCCTTCACCCCCACCTTTACTGCGGAAGACCTCACCAAAACCCCGAATTTCTCTGCCGTAGCCAAGGTGATGATGTTTGATATGCCGTCAGCCCCCTTCACCATAAAGCTCCCTGCCCCAATGGGTGAACCTAACGAAGAGTTAATGGATACTTTAAAGGCCTATTCTGCTACTAAATTTGGTAAAACTCGTGCCGAGGTAGAGAAGGAAATCCAGGATCGCTGGAGTGCTGCAGAAAAAGCGAAAAAAGCCACTAAATCAGAAATGCCGCTAGAGCCGTCTAAAAGCTCCGTAGACGTCGTTCCGATTGAAGACGATAAAAAGATCACCTCTACGCCTAAAACCGTTCCAAAGGCCCCAGAAACGCCTAAAAAAGGCTTTTTGGATGACTGGATGGATAAAAAGGCCAAAACTATGCCAACTCCACTATCCACTGCTCAGGGGACCACCCAAATCACACCAGAGCAAACTCAAAATCCAGCCCCAGTTGCAACCCCAAAACCAACCCCTATTGAGCCTACTCCTACTTCTACCCCAAACTCTACGCCCGCGTCATCGTCAATATCGGCTCCAGAAGTTCAGCCAGATGAAGCCATGTTCAAGATCCGCTAGATGACAATAAGATAGCCTAGCGGGTGACGCCTGGAGGGGGACCCCCAAAATGTTTGCGCACGCAAAATTTTTTTGGGGGGGGGAGGAAAAGGCGACAGGACCCGCCTAGAAAATATGGTATAATAGGCCTTATGAACGAGGGTCAAGATTGGATCTATACTGATATTGTGAAAGACCACTTTTTGAACCCTCGCAACTTCTTGATGGGCGACGAAAGCAAGTTTGAGTGTGATGCGACCGGCTTGGTGGGCAACCCTATCTGTGGCGATCAGATGAAAATGTTTATTAAAGTAGACAAAAAAACTGATAAAATCATAGACATCCGCTGGAAAACTTACGGTTGCGCTTCGGCTATAGCCTCCACCTCTGCTCTTTCTGAGCTCGCCAAAGGTAAAACTCTAGATGAAGCTCTCAAAATTTCCGCCGAAGATATCGATAACTATCTCGGTAAACTTCCCAAGCACAAATTCCACTGTTCTATCTTGGGTCACGATGCCTTAAGGGATGCGATAGAGAATTATAGAAAATAAGAGCATTATTAGTACATAATTCATCAATGTCAAGGGGCATAAAGGCAAAATCTGCCAAAGGCAGATTCTTGCCGCCGTAGGGGCGGAGCAATGTGATAAAATCTAAAATTATCACATTGCGAAGCTCCCGAGATATGATGAATTATGCAATATCTCTAGGATATAGTGCTAATCTGCTGCAATCTATTAATTATCCCTGGTAATACTTCCAAAACCTTATCGATATCCTCTTTCGTATTTTCTAGCCCAAAAGAGAATCTTATAGACGAATGCGCCACCTCGGCGTCGCCAGTTTTCGCCATTAGTACATGCGACGGTTTAGTGTCTCCCGCCGCACAGGCCGAACCGGTAGATACCACTATGCCTTCGGCGTCTAGATATAGTTGAATAGATTCTCCTTCTGCCGCCCGAAAGGATACATTTAAAATATTCGGCAGGGAAGCACCAGAGGAAAGATCGGTATTTAGTGAACTCCCCGGTATTTCCGTTAAAATCCTCTTAGCTAAACCATCTCTCAGTCTACGCACTTCTTTATCGTACTTTTCCCAAGTTTTCTCCCGTAAAACATACTCCAACGCTGCACCAAACCCTATAATCCCTACGGTGTTATAGGTACCACCACGTCTCTTATTCTCTTGATTGCCCCCGGTAATTAGCGGCTTAAATGGCACCCCCCTTCGCGCATATAAAGCCCCCACCCCTACCGGCCCACCTATCTTGTGTGCACTAAATGTCGCATAATCCACCCCTAATTTCTTTATATCTATAGGTATTTTGCCTAGTGTCTGCGTTAAATCAGAGTGAACGTACCCGCCTTTCTTTACAGCTACCAATGGTTTGCCCCAGTCATTTTTCTTGTTAAACATCTCTGGGCAGTCCACCAATTCATCTTTTGCGCCTCGCCTAACTACTTCTGCTAAGTCCAAAATCTCCCCAGTTTCATTGTTTGCTAGCATATAAGAGTATAATTTTGGCAGCTTATCACCCTTATACTCTCGTGCTGCCTCTATTATAGAATGATGCTCCAGGGGTGAAGTCTCAATCTGATGTCCTTCAAAAGTCCGAATTGCAGCATTATTGCTCTCTGATGCCCCAGAGGTAAAAATAATCTCATCTGGTTCCGCCCCAAGCATCTTTGCTAGCAATTCACGCGTATGCTCTATCTCATTCATTGCTAAATGCCCAGGGGTATGTAAGGCCGACGCATTGGCAAAAAATCGCTCCTCCGCCCGATGCATCGCTTTCCTCACCTCTGGAAGTAGCGGACTAGTTGCTGCATAGTCTAGATATATCATCTCGTCTTAATTATATCATAGTAGCCAGATGGTCTTATTTGTATAATTCACCAGTATTGAGGAACATAAAGGAAAAATCGCCGAAGGCGAATTTTCCTGCCGAAGGGGCGGAGCAGTGTGATACAATCACAAGATTATCGCATTGCGAAGCTTCCGAAATACGGTGAATTATGCAAATCTCTATCTTGTCACCCTTGAAAATGTCGCCGATATGGTGTATACTAGAGAGGTATATTAAGAAGAGGTATAACAAAAATGGCTGACAAAGCGGGAGATTACGACTCGTCAGAAATTCGGGTACTAGAAGGCCTAGAGCCAGTTCGGTTACGTCCTGGTATGTATATCGGCTCCACCGGTTATGATGGTTTACATCACCTTATCAAGGAAATCGCCGATAACTCTATAGACGAAGCCATCGCAGGCTACGCTAATAAAATCGACATTACTATCTTAAAAGACGGCGGCGTCCGCATAGACGACAACGGCCGTGGTATTCCGGTAGATATCCACCCTAAAACTAAAAAATCCACACTAGAAACGGTACTTACCGTACTTCATGCCGGTGGTAAATTCGGCGATGGTGGCTACAAGGTCTCATCTGGTCTTCATGGTGTAGGCTCTTCGGTGGTAAACGCCCTTTCTACCCACATGGTGGCCGAAGTCTATCGCGATGGTAAGTCTCACCATATTGAATTTGACGTCGGCAAGCCAACTATGGAGCTACAGATTACCAAGGGCACCCCGCGCGA
Source organism: uncultured Candidatus Saccharibacteria bacterium (assembly GCA_964407015.1). GTDB lineage: Bacteria > Patescibacteriota > Saccharimonadia > Saccharimonadales > Saccharimonadaceae > Nanosyncoccus. The sequence goes on along the minus strand of CAYOTX010000012.1, from coordinate 4,412 downwards.
ATCTGGCACCTCTATTACTTTCTATCCTGACCCTTCGATCTTTAAAGAAACCACCACTTTTGACTACAAGTGGGTTTCTAATTACGCTCGTCACCAAGCTTACCTTACCAAAGGTATTCTTATCACCGTTGCAGATGAACGCACCGGCGAGCACGAGTCCTTCTATTTCGAAGGTGGTATTAAAAGCTACGTCAAGCGTCTCAATAATGGCAAAGAGGTCCTCTCTGATGATATCTTCTATGTAGATAAACAAATCGGCGATTCTGCCGTAGAAATAGCTCTCCAATACAACGATAGCTATGCTGAGACCATGAAACCTTTTGCCAATAACGTTCTTACCCCTGATGGTGGTATGCACGTGGTAGGCTTCCGTACCGGTCTCACTCGCACCGTCAATGATTACGCTCGCAAAAACGGCCTACTCAAAGAAAAGGAAGACAACCTAACAGGTGACGATATTAAGGAAGGTCTCACTGCTGTTATTTTGGTTAAGCTCCCTGATCCTCAATTTGAAGGCCAGACCAAAAATAAGCTAGGCAATCCAGAGGTCCGTGGCTATGTAGATAAAGTAATGACTGAATATTTCGGCTACTACCTAGAAGAAAACCCCGCCATCGCTAAAAAGATTATCAATAAAGCTACCCTCGCTGCCCGTGCCCGCAAGGCCGCTCGCGCTGCTAGAGACAATGTTATTCGTAAAGGTGCCTTCGAAGGTCTAAATCTCCCGTCCAAGCTTGCTGATTGCTCCTCTAGAAACAGGGAAGATTGTGAACTTTTCATCGTGGAGGGTAACTCCGCTGCCGGTTCTGCTAAGGAAGGCCGCAACCCTCAAATCCAGGCTATCTTGCCCCTAAGAGGTAAAGTATTAAATACTGAACGCGCTCGCCTAGACAAGATGTTAGCTAATCAAGAGCTTGTCTCTCTAATTAAAGGTCTCGGCGTGGGCATCGGTGAGCAATTCAATATTGATGGCCTCCGTTACGACAAAATCATCTTTATGACCGATGCCGATGTAGATGGTCTTCATATCGCTACGCTTCTTATGACTTTCTTCTTCCGCTACATGCCGCAAGTAATAGAGGCAGGCCACGTATACTTAGCCAAGCCACCTCTATTTGGTCTCATCAAAGGTACCGGTAGCACTCGCAAGATAGATTACCTCTACGATGAAGTCGCTCTAGAGAATAAGCTGACCGAAAAAATCGAAGAACGTCGCAAAAACGGCACCAAGATAGACGAATCTCAAGAACGTTTCAAGCAGGCTGGCTACACCGCTCAACAGCGCTTTAAAGGTCTCGGCGAAATGGACGCCAAGCAACTCTGGGAGACCACCATGGACCCAGAAAACCGAATCCTCGTCCAAGTTCATATTGATGATGCCGAAAAAGCCGATGCAGTATTTACTAAGCTAATGGGAGACCAGGTCGACCTCCGTAAAAACTTTATCCAAGCCGGCGCCGCTAGCGTAGATTTGGATGATCTAGACTTCTAAGGAGAAAATATGGCAAAAGACGAAGGTAAAGATAAGAATAACCAAGCGCAAAAGCCGGAAGAATTGTCTTCTGAGGACCTTGCGCGACTAACGAGGAGCGAAGGAGCGCCTGAACCCCGTAACGACGGGCGTGAAGGCGGCGTGTCCGAAGATGACAATTCTGATGGCACTGTGGATGGTATCGAGAAGCGTGGCGTCGAAAACACTATGGAAGAATACTTCCTTAAGTATTCAATGTCCGTTATTATTGATCGCGCCCTCCCCGATGTGCGTGATGGCTTGAAGCCTGTAAACCGCCGTATTCTCTATACTATGAACAAAAACGGCTGGAAGGCTCCTCATGCCACGGTGAAATCTGCCCGTATCGTGGGTGACGTAATGGGTAAATACCACCCACACGGCGATTCGTCTATCTATATGGCGATGGTTAACCTCGCTCAGCCTTGGAAAATGCGCTATACCCTGATTGAGGGGCAGGGTAACTTTGGTTCCATGGATGGTGATGAACCAGCTGCTTACCGTTATACTGAGGCTCGCATGGATAAAGTAGGCGCCGAGCTCCTAACAGATATCGAAAAAGATACCGTAGATTTCCGCGACAACTTCGATGGCACTGAGCAAGAGCCAGTGGTCTTGCCGGCTGCTCTCCCTAACATCCTCTTAAACGGCCAGATGGGTATCGCCGTAGGTATGGCTACCAATATCCCGCCACATAACCTCGGCGAATTAGTAGATGCCACCGTAGCCCAGATAGATAATCCAGACATTACCCTAGATGAGCTGACGAAACACGTCAAAGGTCCAGATTTCCCAACCGGCGCCGAAGTTTACGGCGGTGCACCAATGCGCCAGGCTTATGCCACCGGTAAGGGTTCTGTAGTAATCCGTGCCGTTGCTAATATAGAAGAGCGTAAAAATGGTCGCTATAACATAGTAGTCACCGAAGTACCTTATGGTATGAGCAAAGAGGGCTTCATCGAAAAAGTCCGTGAACTAGTCTTGAACAAAAAATTAGACCATATCGCCGATGCCCGCGACGAATCTGCCCGTGGCAAAATCCGCATTGTAGTAGAGCTCAAAAAAGATGCTTTCCCAAAGAAAATTTTGAATCAGCTTTACAAAATGACAGGTCTTCAGACTTCTTTCCACTACAACATGCTTGCCTTAGTGGATGGTGTCCAGCCACGCATCTTAGGACTCAAAGAGATTCTCGGCGAATTCATCAAACACCGCCAAGTGGTAGTCCGTCGCCGTACTGAATTTGAACTAAAGAAAGCCAAAGAACGTGCTCACATCTTGGAAGGCTTAAAGATTGCTCTAGATAATATCGATGAAGTTATTAAGGTCATCCGCTCGTCTTACGACGACGCCGATAAACAGCTTATGTCCCGCTTTGGTTTGTCAGAAATCCAGGCCAACGCCATCTTACAGATGCAGCTTCGCCGACTCCAAGGTCTAGAACGCGACAAGATCGAAGAAGAATTGAAGCAACTCCACGAACTTATCGCCAAATTAGAGGCTATCTTGGCTGATGAAAATGAAATTCTAAGAGTGATCAAAGAAGAACTCATCGCCTTGAAGGCTAAATATGGTGATGAACGCCGCTCCAAGATTATTAATCACGAAGTGGGTAAATTCTCCGAAGAAGAACTCATTCCAGAGGAAGAAAGCGTCATCCTGCTCACCTCAGAGAATTATATGAAGCGTGTCCCGCAGACTGATTTTAGAAAGCAAAACCGCGGCGGCAAGGGTAAGCGCGGTATGACTACCAAGGAAGAAGATGTCATTGCCCAGATACTCACTGCTAATTCTCACGACTTCCTGCTCTTCTTTACTAACCAGGGAAGACTCTTCCGCATGAAAGCTTACGAAGTACCACAGGCCTCTCTAGCCGCCAAGGGTACTGCCGCTGTCAATATGCTCAACATGCATCCCGAAGAAAAAATCACCGCCATCATCAAGCAGGGTGATGCCGGCGCTAATGGCTACCTCTTTATGGCTACTAAGAAGGGTACCATCAAAAAGTCTGCTATCAAAGATTTCTTCAATGTCCGCTCTAACGGTCTTATTGCCATCAAGCTAGACGAAGGTGACGAGCTCAAATGGGTGCAAGAGACTACCGGCGAAAACGATATCGTGATTAGTACCTCTGCTGGCCAGGCCACCAGGTTTAATGAGAAAGAAGTTCGTGCTATGGGTCGTGCCGCTATGGGGGTGCGTGGCATGCGTCTCCGTCCGAAAGACGAAATCGTCGGTATGGACGTGGTGACAGATCCTAAGCAAAAGCTAATCGTAGTATCTGCCAATGGTTACGGTAAAGCTACTCTGGTGTCCAACTTCCCACCGCACAAGCGTGGTGGCGTAGGCATCAAAGTCGCCGCCGTCACCGAAAAGACCGGCCCAATCGTAGCGGTCCACACTCTAGATCCACTCGCCAAGGAAGTAATTATGATGTCTACTAAGGGTCAAGCCATCCGTGTAGCTATGAAGGAGATCCCAACCCTTGGCCGCGCTACTCAGGGTGTACGCATTATGAAGATGAGCGAAGGTGATACTGTAGCCTCTATCGGCATCGTCCTCCCAGAGGAAGAGCCAGATAAACCTAGCGAAGAAAAGTAGCAATAAAAAGGGAATTAAGCCGGACTTAGTCTGGCTTAATTTTTGTCTCACCCCTGTTATTTTTATTTGCTTCCGCTAAACTTTTCGTGCTATAATTAAATTGCTTTATCATTATTATTAACAAAACCAAAGTTTTTTTAAAAGCTTGTTCGCCATTATTCACTTAGAATTATCAATGGCGCCGTAAGGCATCAATGTTCTAAGTTAGGCGAATAAGCTTTGGTTAGTAATAGTGATGATAAAGCACCTTGCGGTGCCATTTTTGTATACGCCTTTTCAAAACAAATATGGCACCGCAACC
>CAYOTX010000011.1:0-27467 GCA_964407015.1 uncultured Candidatus Saccharibacteria bacterium | reverse complement strand
GCGGTGCCATATTTGTTTTGAAAAGGCGTATACAAAAATGGCACCGCAAGGGGTGCTATACTTCGTTATGTTTGCTAAAGCAGCATCTTACACAACTAGGTCCCTTACGGCGCCGTCAATATTGTTTAAGATGCTTTTTTAATATAAATAATATACGAAAAACGCTTTAGCGTTAATAACGAAATATAGCATCCTCATTATACCATGCTTCCGCTTTTTGTGATATAATTAACACATAAAAAGAGAAAGTCTCTAGGAAACTTTCTCTAGATAGGTTTATCTAACTAGTGCGGAGCTAGTTAGATTTTTTACTTCGGCGTTTCCGATTTGGAAAGATAATACATAGCAGATTAATCTGTATGGTCATTTAATTATCTCCTTCCTAGGATCCTAGCTCGCCTAGAATAGCCGTTTAATGGACCCTCACACAACCGCAAACCTAAATACATTTTTAAGCTTGTGAACTCTAGCCCATTAAACTCCGAAGCCAACCCGGCGCTATTATAGGCACAGAGTAAAAATAATTTCAACCCCTGAGGTTGTAAAATGTAGACATAAGAGGTTTTACCTCTGGAAAATTTTATATCACCCTTGTGGTAAAATTAAGCCTAGGCGGAATAGAAAGCCTATTTTGGCCTTTGTAGCTGAGGCGAATACTGAGGTTTAGGCTTGACTATTTAAGAGAATAAGTATAGAATGGTGGAAGATTAGGCTGTCGCCAAGTGGTAAGGCAACGGGTTTTGGTCCCGTCATTCGCAGGTTCGAATCCTGCCAGCCTAGCCACGGAAAAAATGAGCCCGAAGGGCTTATTTTGGGCTAAGAATACTGTTATAATGTAGATATGAAAGGTGAGCGGTATACTAAAGATGTAGACGATAGGCGCGGCGAGAGCGAGCGAGGCTATGAGCCGAAACATGCTAGAGGCCGAAACAGAAGCCTGGGGCACAAAATAAATAAATTCTTTGGCAGAGGAGAAAAACCGATAAAGGGTTTTGGTGCAGCAATGCTGGGGGAATCTAGTGTGTCGCGAGAGTCGAAGAAACCTTGCGAAGACGAATTATTTGCAGACCAAAAGAAGGGGATTTTTGCGGTATTTGACGGAATGGGTGGCGATTTTGGCGGAGGAGAGGCTTCGAAAACGGCAGCCCAGGCCATAGGCAAAATACTTGAGTATGTAAACCCAGAAACTAGTGAAGAATTGGGACAAGTAATCACTAGAGTAGCGCATAGAATAGAGAGAAACCCAAAAGCCGGGGCGACTACCGGTGTAGCAGGGAGGATCATTACTACTAAAAACAGCAAAAAGAAGCTAATCTACGCTAATGTTGGGGATTCGAGAATTTATCTAGTACGAGAGGGTGAAGCCAGCCAAGTGACATGCGATGAAGGGCTCGGTCATAACATTTGGAACGCCTTAGGACTAGAAATATTTAAAATGAAGCAGGTAGGGGAGGTGAAGCTAGAAGAAAGGGATCGTTTGGTATTTTGTACGGATGGTGTTACTGGAGACACCGAAGATGATTTTATGTCTGACGAGGAACTTGCAACGATAGTAAGCGGAGCTAAAAATTGTAGCCAAGCAGCTAAAGAGCTAACAGAAAAAGCCAGGAAAAAAGATGATAGAACAGCGATAGTGGTGGAAGTATGATTAGAATTATTGCCGGAGGGAAGAAAAATGCGGGGTGGGTGGCAGAGGCGTGCACTGAGTACGAGAAACGACTGCGCAAACCTTTTGATATAGTGTGGAATTTTATGGCAGAGGAAAAACTAGATAAACATTTGGCAGATTGGCCGTTTTCGGGACGGGAGTTTGTAGTTTGCTGTGATGAGCGCGGAGAAAATATATCATCGGGTGAATTTTCTCAGAGGTTAGATAAAGCGTTTCTCGCTTCGCGCGAAGTAGTAATACTAATAGGTGGGGCGTATGGGTTCTCTGAAAATGTACGGGAGAAGGCGGATTTTGTGTGGAGTTTTTCGAAACTAGTGTATCCGCACGGAATAGCACGAATAGTGTGTACAGAACAGATATACCGAGCGTCGCAAATATTGAGCGGAGGGCCATATCATCACGAATAAATATTCGTTCTGTGATATAATTAAGATATGAAAATATTGGGGATTGAGACGAGTTGCGATGAGACAGCAGCGGCCGTAGTGGAAGACGGGACGCAGATTCTTTCTAATGTAGTAGTTTCACAGATAGATATTTTTGCGGAATATGGCGGGGTGATACCAGAGGTGGCGGCGAGAAGTCACTTAGAGGCGATGATGCCGGTGGTAAATAAAGCCCTCTCTGATGCGGGATGTACCTGGGAAGATATCGATGCCATAGCGGTAACGCATGCACCGGGATTGCTCGGTTCTCTACTAATTGGTACGCTAACGGCTAGAACGCTGGCGATTTTACACGACAAACCCCTATATGCGGTACACCACCTGAAATCACATGTGTATGCGAATTGGCTAAGTAGCACCAAGGAAACCAAACCTGTCTTTTCTTCGGAAACGGCGGGGTCTGGCGCTCACATTCTTTCTCGGGCTGCGTCCGCCCGGCCCATCGCCATGGGCGGGCGGCGCTTATCCTCGCCTTGCCAGGCTCCGGAGGCCCTTCGAAAGAACGTTGAGCACCACCCGCCAATAGCTCAAACGCCGCAGTTTCCCTTGATTGCCCTAGTGATTTCGGGTGGGCATACGCAGATACTGTATATGCCGGCGCATAATCAGTTTGAGATAATCGGGACGACGAGAGATGATGCGGTGGGGGAATGTTTTGATAAAGTAGCCAAAATACTGGGGTTACCGTATCCTGGTGGGCCCGCCATTGCAAAGGCTGCTTTAGAGGGTGATGCAGAAAAATATAAATTGCCACATCCGAAAATAGAGGGGCTGGATTTTTCGTTTTCGGGGCTAAAGACAGCGGTGCTAAGAGCGGTGCAAAAGGAACTGGGTTTACCAATTTCACACCCAAGCTATGATTTAAAAAATCACCTGTCCAAAAAACAAGTGGCGGATTTTGCGGCATCGTTTCAAAAAACCGCGGTAGAAATATTGTGCGAGAAATTAGCCTTGACGCTAGAACAGTATCCAGATGTGCAGTCCGTAGTAATAGCGGGGGGAGTGAGTGCAAACAAGGCACTGCGCGAGGCTCTACCAGAAGCGTATTTCCCTGCCCCCTCGCTATCTGGAGACAATGGGGCGATGGTAGCGGCAGCGGCATATTACGAAATTATTTCTGGAGTGGAACCGACTGACCCGTATAGCTTGAATATCTATCCAAGGATTTCGATTGAAAAATAAATTGCCCCCAGGATAAACCTGAGGGCTTTAGGAAGGTAATGATTCCCCCGTTGGGGGGGATGAGAGAAGGTTAGGTCATAGCCGGGATGGCATAGCGCTCTTCCTCAACAGTGCAATGAATTGCTTGAAGCGCTGTTTTGATTTTTGCCACGTCTGCGAGATTGTCCCATTTATTAATGTATTCCTCGGGACTGAGACCCATGTTAGAGGCAAGATATTCGTCTAACCACGAGCTGCCGCTAAGAGAGGGGTCGCTTAATTTTCGGCCGATAAAGCGCAAGATGTTGCGGCGGGGTTTTGAGATACAAAGCTCGCTACCCACTATATTCGCTATGTTACTGCCCGGAAAGAGACGATAGTCGGCGAGGGTTTCTCTGATTATGATGATGAGAAGATCCTCGTTTTTGCTTTGTATTAGTTCTCTAATACCTTTTCTAACCGTAGCTGCATCTGCACTGCAAATACCTTCAATAAATTCTTTAATGTCCAAGGTATATATACCTCCTACGTTTATGGTCGCCACCAAATTTTGTTAGGAATAAAAACCATGGGGGTCTTAGACCTTATTCTAATTGTAGCATATTTGTTGTGGTTTGTCAATGATTAAACGTCAACATGGGGCGTGGTGGCGAAGATGCGAGCGGTGATTTTTTGCATGAGACGGCGCATAGCTTCAAAAATTACTAGGCCCGAACCAATAATTACCAACATGACAATAAAATTATCTGGGGTGAGTAGGACGAATTCAAAGAAGTCGCGAATAAGGGGTACGGCAAAGGCGGCTACCATAATGCCAATAATCGTAAAGAATAAGCCAGCACGGAGTTTGTTGAGTGGACGAGAAATCCAATAGATGAGAACAAGGTCGATAGTAAAGGTAACAAAGACAGAGATAGTAGTAAGCTCTGGGTGAGAAAAGCCCTGAAGGTGAGAAACAATGGAAAGCGCAGCCATGCAGAAAGAAACCGTGAGACCAATTGGGAAGGAATAGGTGAGAATATTTCTGGTGAAATTGTTTTTGATGCGGTTGGTGTTTTTTTCTAGGGCCAGTACCAAACCCGGGAAGCCGATACAGGCAAAGTTTAGCAGCGACATTTCAATGGGGGTGAAGGGGTATTGCATAGGGAGAAAGACAAAAATGACGGCGAGAATAGAGGCATAGATGGTCTTAGCGAGAAAGAGAGCAGTGGAGCGCTCGAGGTTATTGATGGATTGGCGGCCTTCGTCTATAATGCTGGGAACAGAAGAAAAATCGGAGCCTAAGAGAACCATTTTAGCGCTACGACGGGCAGCATCGGAACCTTCGCCGATGGCGAGGCTGACGTCGGCTTCTTTCATGGCTAGGATATCGTTGACGCCATCGCCGGTCATAGCGACAGTATTTCCCTGTTTTTTAAATGCTTGGATAAGGGATTTCTTTTGAGCAGGTTTGACGCGAGTAAAAATATTATAGGTTTTGACTAATTTATTGTAATCTGGTGATCCCTTGATGGTAGACAAATCTATACCATGGATATCTTTGACGCCGACTTTGGCGGCAATGGTCTCTACGGTGGAAAGGTTGTCGCCGGAGATGATCTTGACGGTAATGTCGTTACGATAGAAATAGTTGATGATTTCGGGAGCGTCACGGCGAAGTTCGTCTTCCAATAAGACAAAACCCAGAAAGACGCTATCCTCGACGGGTCCTGCCGTCGCAGTTACGCTTAACGAATTAGATGCCTCAATGGCCTCTCTCGGGGCGCGTCCAGCCGGCCCGTCGCCACGGGCGGCTGGCGCTACTCCTCGCTTTGCCAAGCTCCGGACCCCCTTCGATAGGCCATTTTCGGCATCATTTCGCACTACAGCGATTACTCTATAGTTGGATGAGAATTGTTTGACTTGCTCAAGAGTGACCTTATCTTCAATGAGAAATTCGGGGGTACCCATGAGGATTTCGCCGGAGGCGGTGCGGACACCGGAGTATTTGCGGTCAGAGGAGAACGGGATGGTTTCGAGGATTTGCTCTGTGGGCTTAAATTTGGCCGTTTTTAGCAGTTTTGACTTCAAGGCGAGTGAAGTAGCGGTATCGGCGCTAGAATTGGCTAGAATAGCCTTTAGCGCGTTCTCAAGGGCATTTTGAGACTGACCTTTGGCCGGAATTAGCTCTTTGACACGCATTTTGCCGGTAGTGAGGGTGCCGGTTTTATCTAAACAGATGCAATCTACGCGAGCGAGAGTCTCGATAGAGTAAAGGTCTTGCACTAAGACTTTCTTGCGACTGAGGCGGATAGTAGCAAGGGCAAGAACAGAAGAAGTAAGGAGAATAAGACCTTCAGGGATCATGTTGATAAGTGCGGCAACCGTGCTAGTGACGGCTACCTCTGTGGTGGTGCCGGGAACGCGGAAACGTGCCCAAAGTAAAAGTGCGCCGATGGGAATAAGGGCATAGGAAATATATTTGACGATGTTGTTCATGAGCGTGAAAAGCTTGGAGTCGGCAGTTTTGATGGTGTGGGCGGTGGATTCTAGTTTACTAATGAAATTATCGGCGCCAACAGCGGTAGCGGTGGCTTTGCAAGCGCCAGAAACGATGAAGCTGCCAGAAATAAGCTTGTCGCCTGGATGTTTTAGGATATTATCGGATTCACCAGTGATGAAAGATTCATTAACCTCTACTTTCCCCTCAATGATTTGGCTGTCTACAATGATTTGGTCGCCTATAGAAAGGATGAGGAGATCGCCGTCGACGATTTGCTCCTGGCTGATTTGGCGAATTTGACCATTTCTGACAACCGTAGGCCTTTGTTCAGAGATAAGACGCATTTTGTCGATGGTTTTCTTGGCGCGAATTTCGTTGATAATGCTGATAAGGGTATTAGCAACGGCGATGAGCACAAAAAGAAGATTTTTGTAGCTGCCGACAAGAAGAATCATGATGGCAAGGACGAAGTTAACGAGATTGAAGATAGTGAGAGTGTTTTTAAGGATGATTTTACCGATGGAGTTAGACTGTTTCCTAGGGGCGCGATTGATGCGGCCCTGGCGAATTTTCTCGGCAACTTCTTTGTCTGCGAGCCCAGTAAGTTTCATAAGGAAATTATAGCATAAATGAATGAGTATAATTTAGCGGGCGAGGCAGCGGAGAGAACCTCTTTCTCTTCTGTATTCAGTAGCCTTTGGACTAATATAGCTACTGTTGAAATATAATCTGAATGCACCTTGCCAATCTCCTATTGCGCTTGAATAATAAAGACCCGAACTTCCTCCGCTCCTCACTAAATATAATGGGTAATTGCGCACATTTTTAAAACCGTTAGCGTTGTAATTAGTAGAGTTTATGTCACTTATGACATTATAGAGCGTCAATAAATTGGCGAATTCATTGTTGGAAGTTTTAAATAATCGCCACCCTGCCGGACAAATAGAATTAGGGGCATCGCCAGAAGTAAGAGAGGATGAATTATTACTTGCTACGGCGGAGGTCCAGTTGTAAGAATTGCCTGCACTATAATGTTCACAATCTATATGGCCAGCATTCGCGCAATCTTGTAGCGAATTATATGTTATGTCATTGGCGGTTGAATTGGAAGTATAGTAGTATTTGTCGCCCGGGTCGACAGAATACGGAAAAGTAGGTGTACTTTGCCAACCTGGATAACTGCCAGATGCATCATCCCAGCTAATAGTGGAAGGTCCGCCGGTGAGAGTCCAAGTAGCATTAATATCAAAACTATTTTGGTTCCAACCGAGGTCGGTATCGCTATGGGTGTAGGTATGGTTAGCGATTAAATCTAAGTCTAAGTTTTGAGTCATCCAGCAGTTGCCGTCGGCGAGCTTGGCTACCCAGTAGAGGCGCTTTTTGCCGTCTAGGTTTACGCGGTCGTCTATAAGCTGCATTTGGGCGCCGCCACCCATGACGGTGGCTGCTTGGCAAATTTGGTTGGTCATATCTTGCATGCGATAGTAGGTAGGTGTATTTGGGTCACTGCTGCTTTCTAGAGGCATTTTATGCTCTGGGCCAATGTAGTGGTCGAAGGCCATTTCTAGGGTCATAAAGTTTTTATTAGTATTGGGGTGAAGGAGAATATATTTGACTTGGCCGATATAAGTGCCGGCTGGCTGAGCGGGGGTGATGTAGGCGGCATAAGTAGTGCTTAAAGAAGCGCCGGTGATAGCTTCTGCCTCAGTGGCAGTGTCGGTACCAGAAGTTCTATGGGCTACTTTGGTCCAAGTACCAGGAACTGAAACATAATTATTAGTATTAAAGCCTGACTCTAGAGTGATGGGGTAGACCGTAGAACTATCTGTGGCGAGCTTCATGGCCCAATTGCTAGTATTGCCAGAAGTGGCAGTGCCAGTAGCGATATCGTAATCTTCACCAAGACTGCTAGCTAGAACGGTGCTACCTTCGTTGCTTCTGCTAGCGCCAATTGCGTAGATACTGAAGCCGTTGGCATCGTTGCAGATGGTTTTCATGGTGGTTTCACCGATATCCTCGGTATAAGTGCCACCTAGAGTGCTAACGCTATGCTCGCCGTCTATAGTAGCAGAAAGGGTGCAGGTAGTAGGGATAGATAACATGACACTATCTAGGGAGGAATTATCTGCGGAAGAGTGAGGGATGCTAAGAATAAACGCAGAGACAACAAGGAGAGACAAAGAAACGATTAAGATATTTTTGAAGAAATGATAGTAGAATTCTGTATAGCTATTTGTTTTGTTTACTTTGCTCATTTATTGCCTCTCTTAAGATTTATTATTTCTAGCAGGTCCTGACCTCGCATTTTCCCCCACCGTGCTCGGCTAGCGCCTGCGCGCGTCGGGGGTCCCCCAAGCTCGGCCACCCGCTAGTGTTAAGTGCTCATTGTGGTGCCACATTGTAAACGGGGTAGTATTACAAAAAATGGCACCGCAAGGGTGCAATCTTTAGTCGTACCATCAAAGCAGATCGTACAGCTTCAGTCCTTACGGTGCCGTTAATTCTGTACGATGCTTGATGTATGATATATAAAAACTGCCTTGAATAGACAACTAAAGATTGCATTTTCATTATAACATAGTGCCTATTTTTAGCGCAAGCAAAAAAATCACCCCTGATGGAGTAATTAGTGATGACGGAGTTTGGCAAGAATAGAGTGAAGGTAGTAGAAAAAGTTGAGTGGAAGCTCAAAAGAGCCAATTAGCTCGACAACCTGGCCACCAAAACCTTTTTTGAACCTGTAAATACCGTAATCTTTGGCCTTGGGATCTGGCAAGCCTTGGATACCATAAAAATTGTATTTTTTGTAACCATGTTCGGCGGCATATTTGATCATGTACCATTGGATGGCGTATTGGGCATTGTACTCTTTCATATATTTTGCGTCGCTACCAGAGAAAAGATAGATAACTTCATCGCCATAAGTCATGAACATGGCGGCAGATAATGGCGTAGTTTTGCCGTCTATATCTACCTCGGCTACTATGAATTTCACTTCGCCTTTTTTATGGAATAAATCGTACATTTGCTGATAATATTCGAGCGAACGATCATTAAAATGACGACGTTCGGACGTAGCTTCGGTAATTTGTTTGAAAATATCTAGTTCTTTTCTGGTAAGCTCGCGGACTTTGATGCCGTTTCTGGCAGTACGACTGACAAGATTACGGGTATTTTGTTTAAAACTGGCGAAGAGTTCATCTGGAGTGCGGCCATTAATATCCATCACAAAGAGATACTTAGGCTGGGAAGTATGCAGCATAGGGCGAAAACCGAGGCTTTCTAGCGATTTTAGGGCTTGAGTGCGGTTGAACCCAACTTCTACAATATCTCCTTCCCTATCGCGTTCTATGAGCTCGTAATAAGGGTCTATCTGGAGAATGTAGCCATTATGAGATTTGGCGTACTTTTTGAGATTTTTGACGAAAAAATTGAGCAAGGCGGTATTTTCATAATCTACTAGGGGGCCGCCAGGGGTGTAAAATGTAGATTTACCAAGAAAAGTAGGCTTGGCCACGGCCATAGTGGCAGCGAGGTTTTGATCACCTTCTTTGACGGCGAAATAGTAAACCGTCCAGCCAGATTTTTCTCTCAATTTGGCGATTTCGGGAGTCTGCATGAAAGATTTATAGGGTGACTGATCGGCAAATTTGCGAAATTCTGACTCGGTGATAGTAGTAAAAATCATAAGACTATTATAGCACTAATGTCTGCGGATAAAGCGGTTGAGCCGACGAATTAGTTGGTAAAAATGATATTTGATTGGTTTTAAGACAATATCGTACGTGCCGGCGTATTCTACTGGGGTGCCGCCAAAGGATTGTTTGAACTTAGTGAAGCCTTTCCAGGGGTGACTATCCGGTGCGCCTTCTGGAGCGATACCCCAGAAATCGAAAGTTTGGAGATTTTTAGCCTTGGCGTCGAGAATGAGCTGGATAGTGAGAATACCGGTAGCATGAAGCTTTCTTCCCTGTTCGCTTTGGGCACCTTGGAGATTGTAACGGGTGGTCTTGTCGTCGAAGACGAGGCCGGCGGCGACAACATCGCCCCGACGGGGCCTGACCTCGCAGTTTTCCCCATCGTGCTCGGCCTCTACATCTGCGTATCGGTGGCTTCCTTGGTTTAGTTGTTCGTCAGCATCATTATTACAATATCTCACCAAGTATAGTGTTGCAAAGGGCTGTTTTAGCTCGGTCTTGAGGTAATTTTCGGAAAAAGTATTAATTCCCTTTTTACTAGCGAGAGCTTTTTGTAAATCTAAAAGATAGTGGATATCGGCTGGGTCGTGAGAAATTTCGATAGTGATGCCCTTTTTGCTGGCATTTTTATGATAACGAAGCAGCCTGCTGGGGAGTTTTTGCTTTAGATCGTCGTCATTCCCTGTTAAGTCTAGCACCCAAGTCTCTTTAGGGTTGAGGTCTGTAGACTTTTTGGCCGTAGAGGGCAAAAATTTGGCCGATCCGGCGAGCTGGGGTTCAACCCTGATAAAGATGGCGCTATTTTCTTTCGCGAGTGCCTGAAGGGCTTTTAGGGCCCTATTAAACGAGGTTTTATTTTTAGCAACTGGACCGTATGGCAAATAGAGGTAATTCCCTACTGGGGTTTTCTTGAGGATGGCCAAATATTGAAAATCTGGATTTTCTACAAAAAAACTGGTTTCTCCGAGGTCGTCTTGGAGCTTTTGCCAGGCTTTGGACTGAGTGATTGGAATATTCATAGTTTTAATTATACCACCAAAATTTGCTTCACACCCCTAGTAACACGTGAATTTTTTTGACTGCTTAAGCGTTTTATTTTATGCTTATGCAAAATTTGCCGTTTTATGATAGAACGGTTGCTAAAATAATTGCTTAATTCTGATTCTCCCAACCGCGTGTGAGGTCGCTGGTTGTTACTTTGATTTTAGCGGAAGCGGAATGGTTTGTCAAGCTGGGTTGCCAAGACTCGTGGTTGCTAGGCAACAGGGAATTATTCGAAAAATGCTTGTGGTTTATGTGGAAAAGGATGGGGAACTAATGTGGAAAATTTGGCGGCTCCAGTATGCTACAATTAATTCATGGCTTATATACGGAAGTTTAAGACGACCTCGGGGGCGACAGGAGTGCAGGTGTGCTACAAAGAACAGGGAAGAGTAGTGCGGACGGTGCATGTAGGATCGGCGTCGTCCGAGGCGGCCCTAGAGCGGCTGATGCGCGAAGCGCAGGGAATTATAGATGGAGACAAAAAACCACTGTTTGATCTAAAAAAGTTTGATAAAAAATAATTTGACGCTAAACATGAAAAACCCAGGCGGAGTGCCTGGGCGGGTGGGATTAGTTACAGAAGGAAATAACACCGGTGCGATTGCTAGTGTTGTAGGATGCCGTAAATTTATACTGGAGAGGCACCGAATCACCAGGCAAACGTGCTAAGCAACGACCTTTGAGATTGAAATTGAGACCAGAGGTGTCTTTGTGTTCGATGTTGAAGATTCTGGTGTTCGTTATTTCAAGAGGTTTATAATTGGGACTATCGCTTACTAGAGAAGGAGTGTAAAATTCTACAACTTGGAAATGTAGAACTATTTTATTGTAGACGTCCCAAGCATATTTGCATGAATCGAATAATCGATCTCTGCCTGGGCCACCGACAATGTCGTAGTTTTTGCTTACCTCCGAGTTGGTTTTTCCTTCTGCTTTGGGATGATTGGTACTCATACGAGCACCTCCTTTGTAAAATATTCTCAAACGCATACACGAATGAGTGCAAGCTGGTCCCCCATTGGGCCAACTTAGTTTAATTATATCATATATAGTTATTTTGTCAATCAGGCTGCATTATCTATTGCCCTTGCTTAAAGTCTGGTTTTGTGCTATAATTATAGTAGTTCTTTACGAAAGGAGGAGAGGAGATGGCTTCCTCTTCAGAGAGAAATGCCGACATCATAATAGGCGAGATTGCTGGGAAGTGTGCTATACACTTTGACAAAGAAAAATTTCTGCTCGATGAAGAGCTTGTCGAAGATATGGTGAATCACATTGCCGCAAATAGTAATTTCAGCATTCTGCTGGATACGAGCTCGCTAAAAGAAGGTGTAATTACTCTAAAAATGGAGGGCGTAATAGACGCAAAGGAAGTCGCGGATGCGACCGACTATGTGATCGAATGTATAACGTCCTCCAGATAGCGCCGTCTATAAAGGATGGCGCTTTTTCTTGCCTAAAAAACTTTGTGGGCTATAATGGAAGTATAAATATGAAACGACGTCCAGTAGAAGATATAGCCATACGCTCGGTGCGCGCCGACGAATTGAAGGAGCGCAATGACAAGGCGAGAGAGGTTGTGGAGAAAGCAGCTACGCCGCTTTTAGAAGATGGTGATTTGCGAGTCTTTGCAGAGTATTATGGGAAAGAAAATCCCAAATATTCGAAGAGACAAGTAGAGAAAGACTTGAAGTTCGTGGGTTGGAGACGGGGAGAATTGGCGCTCAATAATTCTAGAGATTTGACATTACCGCATGCGGTAGAATTTTTGATGAAAAGATGGCTGGACAATGGACAATTTTTTGGAGATGAAGGGCGAAAAGAGGATGAGCCGTTGGCCACTAGAACACATGATTATGATGATTTTGTCCATGGTATTGATGTAGTTAAAACGTTGGATCTATCAGAAACGGAGGTTGAAATGGTAGAGCAACGAACATTGACTATGGCGTTTGATGTAACTATGAGCAATAAAGATAATGTTATCAGGAATAAACTGCGGCAGTTTAGAAATGGATTACCATATGGTTTTACAAAGATAAAGTATTATGTGGCAAAAATGCCTGAGAACCCTACAAAATTTATCGCCCCGGGGAAGGGATTGGTGCCAAGATTTGTAATAGGTGTAGATGTGGCAAAAATCGAAGATATCTTAAGACATGGAGTGGAGGAGGATGCCGAAGAAGAGTCGGCCGATACGGTTTTGACAAAGTTTAAGTTGCTCTCTGAAATCTATGTGCAGGCGAATTTGTTTTTGAATAAGTTGCCTGATGGAGACGATGTAGTAAGCAGAAAAGCCGAATCTTATTTAAGAGCCATCTGTGCAATGGCAGAACGGCAATTAGTAAGATATACAGAAATGATGTCACCAACGATGGTAGATTCTGGTAGCGAGATATGGAAGCCGACTTATATTGACCCAGAAATTCCAGCTCTGCCTGAAAGTGAATTAGATATGCTAAAAGAGACTAAAAGTACGGGTGGGGCGGCAAGGATGATTAGCGATTTGATGCGTGATCCGGAAAGTTCAGTATACGACAAGACTTATGCAACAATTATGAATCAAGTAGAAAAAATAGATAGTGATGGTCCAGACAAGATGCCAATACTTGAGCGAGCGGAGCGGTGGTGACGGATGTGAATGCCGTAAGCTTCTTCGAAAAGCTCCTGTTTTGTTTTTGAGAAATGTGATATACTGAAAGTGCGAAATTACAGTTATTCATTTTTTGTAGAAGACGAAATGCGGCTATTTACGCCAGATGTCTTCTATGAGGATAACTGTAGTTTCGCGACTAAGTAAATAGTCGCATTTTTGTTTATTTAGGTGCGGCGGAAAGGAGGAAAAATGAGTGGGGAAAAATTGAATACTAGTAGCGAAGATGCAGCGCAGACATCGGCATGGGATATGCTGACTAAGTTAAATCAGGAAAATCCAGATGTTCCAAGCAAAACGCCAGCGGGAGCTTCTGAAGAATTTAAGGATGAGTCTAAAATGTATCGGAAGATTGGCGAAGACTTTATTCCTCAAATGACCGAGGCGGCAAAAGAAACAACTGGCGTACGTGATGGTCAAGATTTAGGCGAAATGCTGCAAGAGAAAGCCTCGTGGGAAAGGCAGATCGATAAAGGAGTGGGCGACCTAAAAAGAGAAATCCCGTTTGTAGATAAAGCATTAAAAGAACAGGGGCATAATAATGGGAGAGACCCCATAACAGGTGCCCCGACGGAGGATTCGCCGTTTAAGGCAGCTGAAGCGGGTGTAGAAGAGAAAGTGAGGGAGGGGTTTTTGAATTGGGAGAGCGATGATGTGCGTGATTTTGCCCATGACAGTTTGGACGCTTTAATATATCTGGCAGCAGGAAGGGAAGCTCCAGAGGTCAACCCTGACGAGAGAACCAAAAAAGCACTGGAGGATAGCGTGACTGCAAGGTTTATGGAGCAAATGCGTGGAGACGATAAAAAATTTGAAGAGTTAAGGGCGACACCGACATACAAAGTTGTGGAAAGGATGGTGAAAATTTGGCAAGACAACCAAGAGGGAAAATATGAACCAATTAAGGAGAATTCGGTATGGGACGCGCGAGTAGCAACAAAACTCTATGATGAGATAGACAGAAGGTTGTCTGAATCTGATGGGTAGTTCGATATTTAAAATAGCCCCGCTGTGGGGCTATTTTTTGTAGGCTGTGGTTTTAGACGAGCTCGAGCTGAGATTTGAGGCGAGAGATAAGGGATTCTTTCTCTTTGATCTGATCTTTAGTTTCTTTCACGAGATGCTCGGGGGCTTTTTTGACATAATTAGGGTTGGCCATGCGAGCATTTAATGCGTCCAACTCACGGCCGACAGAGAGAATTTTTTCAGTAAGAGTATCTTTATACTCTGTAACAACCTTTTCGGGAACGTCTAAATAAAGCTCGTGATTTGCGAGTGCAAGCCTTAAGCCCCGCGGATGGCCGTCTACGCTGTTGATGGCTGGAATCTTGGTGAGAGTGCGGATGAGCAGTAAATTATCCTCTACGAGGCTATCGTTACCATATAATAGGCTGTATTTTTTAGCATTATTGGTGCCTGGAAGGGCCTGCAAGGTGCCTCTGACCTCGGACACGACTGAGATTAGGCTTTCGAACTCGGCGGCGCTGATAGAGTCAAATTTAAGCTTATTTGGCCATTTTGTGGTGGCAATAAAGCCTTCTGTCCAGGAAAGATTTTGCCAGATAGCTTCAGTAACAAACGGAGCGAAAGGATGCAGGGCAATAAGGATCGTCTCTAAAGTCTGTTTTAAGAGGCCAGTATTTTTGAAGATTTTTTGACTCTCTAGGAACCAGTCGGCGTATTTATCCCAGATAGTCTGGTACAAGACTTCTACAGCTTCAGCAAAACGGTAGTTTTTCATTGAACTCTCTACTTGCTTGAGGCAGTCGTTGATTTCGCGGCAGATCCAGTCTTCACCCATGTTGAGCGTTGAATAGGAACTCGAAATAGCATTTTCTCGACTCGCTTCGTCGCGCCCGTCGACCATAGGTCGTCCGCGTCCCAAGGGGCGGTCGTTACGGGGCTCCTCGCTTATTCCGCTCCTGTCGTCGCGTACAGTCTCGAAATTGCTATTTTCGAGTTCCTCGTCTATTATGCTCTGAACTAGGCGGGAGATGTTCCAGAGTTTATTGCAGAGGTTGCGGCCGGATATGACGGATTGTTCGGAGAAGGCTTGGTTCATGCCGGCGGAACGACCACGAAGAATGCCAAGGCGAAAAGCATCGGAACCATATTTTACAACTAAATCCATTGGATTGATTACGTTGCCCTTTGATTTACTCATCTTTTGCCCGTGAGCATCCAACACTAAACCATGGAGGTAAACTTCTTTAAACGGTACTTCGCCAGTGACATAGAGCCCCATCATGATCATGCGGGCAACCCAAGCGAATAATATGTCGGCGCCAGTTTCCATGACGTTTAGCGGGTAATAGGGGTTGAAGTTATCTTCCGTCCAGTTGGTGCAAACAATTGGCCAATGGCTAGAAGAGAACCAAGTATCAAAAGTGTCTTCATCGCGGACATATTTTACGCCGGCAATTTCAATTTCTTTAAGATGGGTACGGCGATCAAAAATCCAATCTGGCTCGTCGGTGGCAGTATCGGTAACGCGGCGGAACATCGGAATAGCAATGCCCCAAGGGATTTGGCGAGAAATGTTCCAATCTTTGAGGTTTTTGAGATAATTAATAAGAACTTTTTGCTTGTTTGCTGGGTGGAATTTGATCTCATTTTTCTCTAGATGCTTGATGGCGGTGGCGGCAAGTTTCTCAACGTCTACAAACCATTGTTCTTTGAGCATAGGCTCGAGTACGGTGCCACATTTGTAGCAGTGTGCCACAGAGTGAACGAGTTGTTTTTCACCCCTGAAGAGATCGGTGGCTTTGAGATCTTTTAAGACTTGCTTGCGACATTCGGCAGTGGTGAGGCCGTAGTATTTTTCTGGGACGTTAATCATAGTACCATTTTCAGAAATCACCTTGATACGTTCAAGATTATGACGCTCGCCCACCTCAAAATCATCGAAGTCGTGAGCCGGGGTGATTTTTACGGCGCCGGTGCCGTATTCTGGATCGGCGTGTTCGTCGGCGATAATGGGGATTTCTTTATCGGTGAGTGGAAGATGGACGGTTTTGCCGATTAGATCTTTGTAACGCTTATCTTCGGGGTTAACAGCCACGGCAGCATCACCAAAAAGGGTTTCAGGACGAGTGGTAGAAACAATAATTTCGCCGCCATCGTAAGTGTAAGCGATATCCCAAAGAGTACCTTTTTCGTCTTTGTGTTCTACCTCAATATCGGCAAAGGCGGTCTGGTGCTTCGGACAGAAATTAACAAGCTTTTCGCCACGGTAAATCATACCGTCATTCCACATTTTTTCGAAGGTGGTGTAGACGCGATCTATGACGTTTTCATCCAAGGTGAAAGTGAGGTCATTCCAGGAACAAGAGGCGCCAAGGGCACGGAGCTGCAACTCCATGTTGCCACGCTGCTTAGCAACAAAATCCCATACGCGAGCATAAAGTTCATTGCGATCGTATTCGAAACGAGTGTGGCCTTGTTTTTCTAGATTGCGCTCATAGACGACCCAGGTTTCAAATCCGGCATGATCTGCGCCGGGGATATACCAAGTAGATTTGCCTTTTAGGCGGTAGTAGCGAGTAAGGGAATCTTCCAGGGCAATAGTGAGGCCGTGGCCTATATGGAGATTACCATTGGCATTGGGTGGGGGCATGACGATGCTATATGTATTAGAGTTTAAGAAAGTACTTTCTCGACTCGCTTCGTCGCGCCCATCATTATGGGACTCCTCGCTCATTTCGCTCCCGTTGTCGCGTACGGTCTCGAAAGCATCTTTCTTAAACTTCTCACACCTATCATCAATCCCATCACCATCGTTGTCTACCGGTACGGTGGGGATGGCTGGGGCGAAGATGTCGCTGGCTTCCCAAGCACCGTAAATATCACTTTCATATTCTCCTGGTTCGTAACTCGATGCAAATTTCATAGTTATATTTTACCATATTTTGCAGAGATATGATAAGATAATGATGGAGGTTTGATTTTGAGGCTCTAGAAATTTATAAAGGGAGGTGTAACCCAAAATGAGAGAATCTTACTCCTCAGTTAAAGAAAACGGATTAGATTATGCAATGTCCATAGCCGGAGATCTGAGGTCTCAGGGATATGAAGTGATATCTGGCCCGAAAGAAGCAATGGTGCCGCGTGGCGAGGGGAGCGATGGGAAGCCCATACTGGTGCCCGGCTATAGCATTATAGTAGATGACGGCAGACCGTCATATGCGCCAATTATCACTGAATAAAATCCGTTTAATCTGCCCCGCTTTAGCGGGGCTTTTACTACTTTTTGTATTCTAATTTAGCGCGGATTTGTTCAAATTCTTCTGGCGTAAGCTCGAGAGTGTGACCATATTGCCAAGACTCATCTAGCGGCATGAGGTGAACGTGAGCATGAGGAACATCGGTACCAACAACTTTCCAGAGGGTGCGTTGACCCAAAACTTTTTCCATATGTTGGCTAAGTTTTTTAACGGTGACCATGAGGGCCCGGTAATCTTCATCCGGAAGATTGTAGATTTTGTCGACTTCGTTTTTGGGAATGACGAGGATGTGGCCTTTGGATTCTGGGTGGATGTCGAGAAAAGCGAAGGTTTTATCGTCTTCGTAAATTTTATAGCAGGGAATTTCGCCCTGGATAATTTTAGTGAAAATGCTAGGCATTTTTGTATCTCCTGATGATTAAATAATAGATCACGGCGAAAATGGCAGAGAAAATGAGACCACCAGCCACATCGGAAATCCAGTGCATGTTGGCAGCTACGCGACCGACGCAAACTAGGATAGTGAGGATAAGCATGAAGGCATCTAGGGTGATTAGCGCGGCTTTAGATTTGATATACTTAGGGAGAATAATGGCGACGCAGAGAAAAATGGTAGCCACGACCATGGTATGAGTGGAAGGGAAGGATGGCTCGCCAGAGCCGTTGGGGCGAGTGTTAAGGACGAGGATTTTTTCAAAAATGATAAAAGCGGCAGCCATAAGAGAGAGGGGAATTAGAGAAAGAAGTAGAGGCTTGTCGACTTTTTTAAGGGATTTGCGCTTAATCCACTGATATAGGCCAAGAATAGCAAAAACCGCAAAGACAGCAAGTGCCGCGACAAGGATAATATCGGTGATTTTGGACCACTGCATAAATTCATTATAGCATAGTGATATAATTGAATTATGAAATTGTACATAGCACGGCATGGGCAAACAGATTGGAATTTACAACATAGGGTGCAGGGGCAGACCGATGTTCCGCTTAATGCGACTGGCATAGCCCAAGCAAAGGAGCTATGTCATGAGGTAGGCAAGATTAATTTTGATGTGTGTTTTGCTTCGCCTTTAAGCCGGGCATATGAAACGGCGAAAATTGCCACTGAGGGGAAATACAAAATCATTCTGGATGACCGTTTAAGTGAAAGGTGTTTTGGCGATATTGAGGGCAAAATTGGTGATACCTGGATGGAGATTACCGGTGGAATTGATATATTTGATAGAAAATTGGATTTTGGCGGGATGGGTATCGAGCCGGTTAACGCAATGCTAGCAAGGGCAAAGGATTTTTTGGATGATTTAAGAAGGAAATATCCCAATGATGCAAAAATATTCATTGTGGCACATGCGGGGCTTTTAAGGAATCTGCATTTTAACATTGTGGGTTACGATGAGAATACCGACTTTGCGACATTTAAGATTAAGAACGGTGAGTTAAGAAAATACGAATTAAATTGAATTAAAAAATAAGGCCTAGTGGCCTGATTTTAATTTTTGGATTGGTACACCCGACAGGATTCGAACCTACGACCTTTTGCTCCGCAAGCAAACGCTCTATCCAGCTGAGCTACGGGTGCGCACATGTGGTATATGGTGTATTGTGCGCCCTTTAGGGACAAACAACACATATGTGGATGTTTTTTACGCATCCACCTAGAAATTAAATGAGCATCACCCTAGAGGTGACGCTTTTATTATAACATATTTTTGAAAATGTGGGAATTATTTTTTGCGTTTTTTCTTGAGGTTTTTGAAAAAGTTGCGATGGGCGCGGAAACCGTATTTGCCGGTGACAGGGTCTTTGAAGATGGGGGCTTTGAGCGGGGCGAGAGTGAGCGTCATGTAACAGCCAAAGAAAATAAAGAGACCGATGCAGGAAAGATAGGTGAAAACATGCCACATGGGGCTGAAATTGATAATGGCGTAAAAAGTGAATTGGGCAAAAATAATGGCAAAGAAAAAGGTGAGAATATCTATAGGGGGGATAGGCTTTTTGGTGAATTTTTGGTAGGTGTGGAAAACGGCGGGGATGAAGATGGTAAGGACGAGCAGGGAAGCGAGCTTGGCACAGAAGTAGTTGGGGTTTTCGCCATAGTAGTAGCCATCGTAGAGACCCCAGAGAAGGGTGGGGGTGATGGCGATTTTGATGTGCTCCCAGGTGGATTCGTTGACGGCAGTGAAGAGCCCGACGGGGCGGTGCTCGCCGGTAAGGTCGTAAAGAAAATGAGCGAGGGTGCCAGCAGCCGAGATGACGATGATGCTGAGCCACATAACGAGAATATTGTCCATGTATTTATTATAGCATAAGTTTTATATGGTGAGTTATTTAGATTTGATAAGTGGGTGGTGCTGAATTTGCGTGGGTAGGTTGTGAATTGGGGTGAATTATGGTAAAATTAATGACGGAAGCGTGGCCGAGTGGTTGAAGGCGCACGACTCGAAATCGTGTGGGCGGGTGACCGTCTCGGAGGTTCGAATCCTCTCGCTTCCGCCAGGTTATGAGAGCCAAGTACGAAAAGCGAAGCTTTTCGTGGTAGCTTGAAGAAGATGAAGAAAATTAGAGCTTGCTCTAATTTTTTCAGATTCTGAAAGATACAAGAAACGAAGTTTCTTGCTTGGCGGAGAAAATTTGGCGGCTCTAAGCACTGAGGATTGCCCATCCTCTCGCTTCCGCCGAGACCATAAAAAGACCTGAAGAGTCTTTTTATGGTGAAGGGAAGGCTTAAATTGGAGGTAAGCCTGCAGAAGCTCTGAATTTGTTTATCTCTTGACGTTTAGGAGCAGATAAGCCATTT
This sequence comes from uncultured Candidatus Saccharibacteria bacterium, assembly GCA_964407015.1. Taxonomy (GTDB): domain Bacteria; phylum Patescibacteriota; class Saccharimonadia; order Saccharimonadales; family Saccharimonadaceae; genus Nanosyncoccus. The sequence goes on along the minus strand of CAYOTX010000011.1, from coordinate 7,297 downwards.
AACAACTTGGGGTCGCTGGCTATAGCGTTAGAGGCGTCTACTAGCGCATTATACATATTTACGTCCTGTGCCCCTCTCGAAGCAAATCTAGATATTGTGGAGGCGTTAAACTGAGCTAATTGCTCGCCAGAGAATTCGAACCCGCTTCGCTTATTGAGCATAGCTTCAACTTCATTGGCGGCATCTTGGCTATTGATTTGTGCAGCCGCAGAAACCAAGAGATCGTTACTCATTATCTGATTACTACTGCTACTATATTTATTAATTTCGGATAGAGCTTTGTCATCTAATCCATTCAGGAAGTCTGTACCCTTATTACTTACATATTGTTGCATGCCGCCACCGCTCATAAATTGTCTATAACTCATGCCAGAGCCTTTTTTACCATAAGCTTTAAGGACTTTATTGTTAGAGCTAGCGAGTGCGTCCATAGCAACCCTATCCGTGCCAACACCAGGATTGCTTTCTAACATGCTAAAAATTCGTTGCTCCATGCCCTTTGATTCCATAGCGCCTATTAAGGCTCTCATCCTTTGCTGACTTCTTCTATCATTTGGATTATACCAGGTGGCAGCCGTACCGGCTTCCGTTGTAAGATCAGCGTTCGGGTCGGCAAATTGATCCTGAAATGCTTTGTACTCTGTTGCGTCACGTGCTGCTTCTGCTCGACTGAGCGCGACTTCGCTATTGTCAAATGCGCCGACGTCATCTTGGGCTCTTTGCTGGTTACGTTCGTTTAGTGTAGTTTGAGCCTGGAAGAGTCTGCGTCTTTGCGAAGCGCTCAATCCGGATAGATTGTCTGCCGTACCACCATTTCTAATATTAGCCCTTTGCAACCGATCACGTATGCGAGTAGCTCTTCTTTCTGCGCTTCTGTCAGCAGCTCTTTCTTGGGCACCTTTATATGCTTTAGTATTTTCAATAGCACCTTTACCACTGGACGCACCCTTCTTGAGACCATTGCCAAGCATGGTGAGAGTGCCACCGAGAGCGCCAAGACCAGCAAGGGCACTCTTGAGCAACGTAGGCAATAGAAGGAATGGCAAGAATGGTGCAACTACTGCTATTAGGCCGGGAATAAAGTCAATTTTTGTGCCGTCTCCATTAATTACAATAGCTTTGATAATAACGCTGCCACCGTATAGTGCCCCACAGATAGGAAATACAATTAGCGCGGCTTGAAATACTTTCCACCATTTTTTGAACAGATTTTGAGTATTAGGCAAAACATATAAGGCAAAGGCAACTGGGGATAATATTGTAAAGATAATCACTATAATCATCCTGGCACTTAGCATTACGAAAAACATTAAAACAGCAACGAGTGCTACAAGTAGAGCAAGCAACAAAGATACAACTATCATAATACCCCCGCCACTAGCGATCGCAATACCCGCAACCGTACCTCCTGCGGCAATGAGCCCTAAAACTATGGCAACAATCGTCTGTGCGGTCAGGTCTGCTCCGCCATTATTATTGATCGTGTAGCCAATATTTTTAAACATATCAGATAAGCCAACACCTAGGATGTTTGACAAGTCTACGGCTATTTCGCAAATTACATAACTCAAATTTATAAGAATAGCCATAGCAATAAGTCTGGGGAGCATTTTTTTGATGCCATAATTGTCTATGCCAAAACCGGTCAATTGCGAGAATATAATAGCCAAGAATACGATAACTAGTATAACGTTGGCAATATTGCGAAACACATTCCATGCTGTATAAGTTTGTTTTTTGAACGTATCGTTGGTTTTGATCTGTAGCCAATCTCTCAATGTTCCTTCTAGGGCACCTACTGTTTGCGAGGTGTTTTCGATGGCTGGACAGATAATCCAAGACATGCTTTCGATGCCGGAGTTATAGCATGGGTCCTTCTCGGCATCCTCTCCGCCTTCTTCTTTATTTTTATGGATAGAAGTAGCGTAGGCTTTTACGGCCCCTTTAGAAACTTTGTCGGGGCTTGAATCGTTCATCCATTTAATAATATCGGCTAAGCCTATTCTTTCTCCGGCCATCATAGGATACCTAAAGATCTTGCCTCCATGAGAGTCGTCTTTTTTGGCACCATGGACGGTTTTGTCCAGTACTGAGTCGCCGAACTTTACATAGCAGTATTCGGCTTTGCCGCTGGTTTTAAAAAGTTTTACAATATGCCATTCATTAAATTTAGAATCTTTGCCACCCAAAACGAGCCCTGATCCATAGCCGGCTTTGTCTTTTGTAGAGGCGCACGAGTCGTCTATCTCTGCATTATAATAATTTGTAAGATAATTTTGATAAAGAACTGCTTTTTGCTCTGAAGTCAAACTTATTTTACTGTCGCTAGTGTATTTTTTACCAAATATGTTTTTATAGGCCGTTTTAAAGGCAGCATATTTATCTTTGTTTAAAGAAAATACGGTCGGGTTATCAGATTTGCTCTCTGTAATGTCGTCGCGCCCCGCATAGTATATGCCTACACCTTCGCCTAATCCCGTACCACTATATACGGAAGCCCCTGTACCACCACCACACGATTCCATACCGCCATGTTCTGGGCCTTTAAATGTTTTTTTGTTGGAATCAAAAATACTAAAACATGTTTTAATAGTATCCTCTAGATCGCTAATGAATTTTTCATTTGTTTTCCCGTCATAACTGACAGAGAACAGCTCAACGTCACAGGCGTTAGTTCCAAAACTACTACTATAAAACCTATAAGTTTTATTATTATTTATCATTTTTGCACATAAATCTTTGCCGTTCTGTGTCATTATTTTTTTGCTTTCAACACTAGACACGGTGCCATCGCTGGAAACTGTTGTTTTTATTTCAATAGTTGGACCTTCTACAAAACCGTGTGTACTATAGGAAAGATCTTCGCCCGCATTGAGTTTGTTTTTTATACTGCCAAACTTAAAAACCGTCGAATAGCTATTAACTTCCGGATTATAGCCTAGCTTAGTATAAAAATCAGCCTTTTTACTAGATGTGCCGTATCCTAATTTATTAAGTAAGCTGTGACAATTTATATCATCTGGGCTACTAAAAGAAGGTATCCCTACAATTTTTTTACCATTTTCCCCCTTTTTGGCGACAGAGGTAGCATTTTTAATATTTACAGAATTGCTCATATATCCATCCATGTAGCACTTTTTAAGCCCACGCGCATAGAATTTATTATCTATAGCATTGTCGCTTAATGCATTAGCGGCGCCATGGGTAATTGCGGTAGCGCATATCATTAATAATGACACAAGTAGCAGTGTACAACTAACTTTCCTCATCCTCGTCCTCACTTTCATATCCACTTTCTTCCTCGTATTCATCTATTTCTTCCTCCTCGGAGTCATTTTCTTCATCTATATATAGATCATTGACTAGATTGTATAAATATACAGTATCTGTAATAATATTTTCTTTAATCGTTTCAACGGCGCCCCATAGTTGTGCCTTGTTGGTACTCATTGTCAGTATATAGTCCTCTAGGTTTTCGATTAAGCACGTGTTCGAATTTAGCTCGTATTGAGTAGTAAAACATATTGATGCGTCCATGTTTGAAAACAAGTCTAAAAGACTCTCTTCAAAATTTTTACGGGCTGAGGCATATTCAGATGCATTAGGACTTCCAAGAGAATTGAATTTTTCATATTCGGCCTCTATTTCTTTTGTAGCAGTTACTTGATCTGCTTCTACGACGTATCTAATGAAAGAACTTGTATTTATTTCGTTAGCAGAAATATCAGAAAGCAGAGATAGATTATTATAACAGTCATTAATGATTTCTTGATCACTTGCATTATCTGTAATATATAAATCTTTAAAAGATTCGAAAAGACCTACGGCTTTGGAAATAGATATGACGTCTTCAACTTCAACTGGATCGGCTATATCGTATAATGCATAATTATAAAGGTCCGGGTAGCTGTTGATATCTATGATATCGCTCGACTCGGTGCCATTAATTACGTAATTTGCGTATTGATTATATATATCTCTTGCTTGAGTATTCTGAGAATTGCTACTGAAATTAATAAACAACCATACGCCTAGACCAATAATTAAAAACGTAACAATTGAAACTGCGGCGATGATGGGCCATTTTTTGGACTTTTTGGTGGGGGTGGGGGAGAGGAGAATGTCGCTAGCGGCGGCAGGAGTAGGTTGATCAATAAAAGGTTGGCTAGGTTGAGTAGGGAAGGGCTGGGGTGAAAATGGGGCTTGCGAAGTAGGCTGTGGTGATCGAGCTGAAGGTTGAAGTGGTTGAACTGGTTGGGTTGACTGAGGAGTAGGTGTTTGAGATGCTAAATCAGTGCTATTTGTTTCTTTCTCGGTGGTATTATTTGGTATAAAAGATTGAGGAGAAGACTGAGTGGCTGGGGTAGCTGAAATGGTTGGAGTGGTAGGAGGGGTATTTTGAGTATTTTGCAAAGTTTCAAAACCTACCGGCTGGGGGCCGGAAGTGGGTGTGGGCGAATTTACATTGTTTCCGTGAGGAATTTGCAGCCCACCAAGCTCCGTATCACCTTCCTGCATATATATTTATATTATCATAAACGGTTTGAGGTTGGCAAGGTAAATTTTGATACTAATTTGCGAGGATTTGGGAAAAGTGATAGTATAAAGATATGAAAGAGCGCGAGAGATCTAATAAGGCGAAAAATAAAAAAGGTGGTGTAAAAGCGGGGGCGCAAAAAGTAAGGGCGAAGCTTTTAAGATCTTACTATGGCAACCCAGCGAAGGATATGAAAGTAATTGCGATTACTGGCACTACTGGCAAGGTAACAGTGGCGCACTATGTACACGAGATTTTGCGCGTGAGCGGGGAACAAGTGGCAGTGCTAGCCAGCGACCAGCCGTTTAAAATGGGCGTGCTACATAAATTTTTAAGCGACGCCTGGAAGGCAGGAGCAAACTATGTGATAGTGACGGTGCCAGCTGAAGGATTACGCGATAACATCTTTTACGGCCTACCAGTAAATGTAGCGGCGATGACTAATTTTGTGACAGCTGGCCTACACGATATGGAGCCAGAAGAATATCTAGAGAACGAAAAAACTCTCTTTGATATGAAGCCAGAAATCGTAGTGCTAAATGGTGACGATTTGAATTATGATACTTTTGCTGATTTTAAAGGAAGCAAAGAAACTATCGTATTTGGGCAAAGTGGGGCGGATGTGAAAGTTTTGAACTCTAAACTTTACCCGAAGGGAACAGAAGCGACGCTATCCATAAAATCTGAGGTTATATCAGTAGCGACATTTATTGCCGGGGAAACTGCCGTATCGTATATGGCATGCGCAGCAGCGATAGCAAGTGGGTTAGGGATCTCGACTGATAATATTATTGATGGGATTGCGGAATATAATCCTTAGATAGAGAATTTGCATAATTCATTATGTTTTGGGAGCTTCGCTTTTGTGTAATAGAGATTTTACACAAAAGCTTCGCCCCTACGGCGAAAAAATCTGCCTCAAGCAGATTTTTTCTTTATGTCCCTCGACATTAATGAATTATGCAACGCTAATTAAATCTTGTTTCTAGCCTTCAATATTTTGCGCGCCACTTTAATGTCCTCGAAATCGTGGGGGCCGTCGGCTCTTAAAATCGTTTTTTCGTGGCCTTTGCCTAGAATAAGGACTAGGTCGCCTTTTCTGGCTTTTTTGATAGCTAGCTCAATAGCTTTGCCGCGGTCTAGCTCTTTGAATAAATCTTTACCTAATTTTTTGCCCTGCTTTTCGGCGCCTTGGATGAAGCCTGCCGCGATCTTTTCGGGGTCTTCGTCGCGGGAATCATCTTCAGTGATAATGACGATGTCGGAATTTTTGGCGAGAATTTCACCGCGGATAGGGCGAGTGGAAGGGTCGCGCCGGCCAGCGCCGCCATGCACAGAGATAATTTTACCTTTGTGGCCTTTAACGGAGGTAAAAACTTTTTCTAAGGCATCTGGCGCGTGGGCGTAATCTACGATTACAGTGAAATGTTGGCCTTCGTCTACTACATTCATGCGACCTTCGACACTTGCTAAAGATTTGATGCCTTCGGTAATTTGAGTAGATATGAGGCCGAGCTTTTCTCCAACTAGGGTGGCGGCTAGGGAATTATAGATATTGAATTCACCAGGAATCTGAGTGGTGATTTTTAGATCATCTACAGAATACTCTACACCGGAAACATTTAGCTTAATATTTGTAGCGCGGTGATTGCCTTTTTTGATGCCGTAAGTAGTATAGTTTGAGGTGAGCTTTTTATAATAAGTGGTGGCTGGGTCGTCCGCATTTAAAATACTAAACTTGGCTTTTTTGAAAAGTTTACCCTTGGCGGCGCGGTAGTTGGCGAAGGTTTTATGATAATCTAGGTGGTCGTGAGTAAGGTTGGTGAAGACGGCGATTTCGATAGGTATACCGAGAGTACGAAATTGAGCGAGAGCATGTGAAGTAACTTCGAGCACGAGAAACTCGGCACCTTGCTTTTGGATATTGGAGATGCGGCTATTGAGGGTAAAAGCATCTACGGTAGTCATGTGGTTTAACTCGGGCTGTAATTTATTTACACCCCAGGCAACGGTGGTCATAAGGCCGGTTTTATATCCCGCATGATTTAGCATTTGCCAGATCATAAAAGAGGTAGTAGTTTTGCCATTAGTGCCAGTAACCCCGATAACGCGCAACTTTTTACCAGGGAAGCCGTATTTGGCGCCGGCAGCTAAAGATTGAGCATAGTGGTACGGCAAGACGGCCTGATTGTAAAAGGGAAGTTTTTCTAATAGTGCTTTCATGATTACCTATAATGTTTGAGAGATTCGATCGGGTTTTTAGAAGCAGCTTTAAGAGCAGGGTAAATACCGAAGAGAATACCAACCATGAGTGTAGTAAGAAAAGTAATAACGAGGATTTCCCAACTGATAAATGGCGCAAACGGAGTAATAATAGAGAGAAGGAAGGCTAAAACATAGCCGAGTACTAAGCCAAAGATGCCACCGAGGATAGAGAGAATTAAAGCCTCGAACAAGAATTGCATTAAGATATTGCGCGAAGATGCGCCGACAGCCTTGCGAATACCGATTTCGTGAGTGCGTTCAGCAACAGATACTAGCATAATATTCATTACACCAATACCGCCAACGATAAGAGAAATAGCAGCTACAATGGCTAGCATGCCGGAAACGATAGTAAAGAGTGAGCTGGCGGGATGCGCGATGTCGTCACCATAAGCAACGGTGAAATTTTCGTCGCCAGACTTGCTATCTTTTAAGGCGGTACTGATATTGTCAGAAATAGTGGCGAGACTATCGGTGTTGTTGGCCTTGATATTG
>CAYOTX010000010.1:0-32431 GCA_964407015.1 uncultured Candidatus Saccharibacteria bacterium | reverse complement strand
AGGTAAAATTAATCCGGCGATAGATCGTAACTTCCGGGAAAACCGCAAAGAAATTAACGAAAATTTGGAGCGGATGCAAAATAGTAATGCTAAGAGTATAGAGCAGCTTCGCATCGGTAACGAAAAAAAACTAGAAGAAATGCGTGAAACGGTGGATGAAAAGCTGAAAGCGAGCGTAGAGAAGAGATTCAATGAAAGCTTTAAATCTATTTCTACGCAACTTACGCAGGTGTATCAGGGTTTGGGCGAGATGAAGAATTTGGCCACTGGTGTGGGAGATTTAAAAAAAGTAATGGAGGGAGTGAAGACACGAGGAATTTACGGTGAAGTGCAGTTAGGTGCGATAATCGAGGATATTTTGAATAAGGCACAATATGAAGAAAATATTGCCACTAAAAAAGGTAGCGCGGACAGGGTGGAGTTTGCGATAAAAATGCCAGGGAAAGATGGCGAAAGCACCATTTACCTTCCGATAGATAGTAAGTTCCCGGTGGAGAATTATTCGCGGCTTCTGGCAGCCTATGACAATGGAGACAAGACGGAAATCGAAAAATATTCCAAAGCTCTAGCTACAGACGTGAAAGAACAGGCGAAGAAAATTTCCACTAAATATCTAGATCCGCCAATGACAACTGATTTTGGAATAATGTTTGTACCGACAGAGAGTTTATACGCGGAAATTTTAAGGATACCTGGGTTATCTGATGAAGTGCGGCAAAAACATCATGTATCTATTACTAGTCCGTCTACTTTGCCGGTGGCTTTAAATGGGCTCCTCATGGGCTTTAAGACGGTGGCCATAGAAAAACGCTCGGCTGAGGTATGGCAAACGCTTGGTGCGGTGAAAACGCAGTTTGGGAAGTTTTCAGATTTACTCGAAGGCGTGCAGAAAAAGTTGCAGGAATCAGCTAATAAGATTGAGAGCGCTAAAACTACTTCGCGCCAAATAGAACGAAAATTACAGAATGTGGAAGAATTGCCGGAGAGTGATTCGGTGAGACTGATTGGCGAAATAAAAGAAGACTAATTTAGAATAAGCGTGAGCTGTATTGACATTTCTGATGAAGTATGCTATAATGGAAGTAGATATGTGCTTCGTTTAAGATTCATCGTAAGGGAGGGATTTGGTGAAGAAAGTAGCGAGTATGTATATATTGTTCTTTTTGGCAAATTCGCTTGCGTATGTGTTAGTGGATACATTTAAGGGGAAGTTAGTTCGTAACGATACTTTATCAGACAAAACCTATGTGAGTTTTGCTGTAGTAGTCGTATTGAGCGTTGTCTCTTTGCTTGCCGACTGGATTGGAGAAACTAAAATAAGTGGTATTAGAAAAGTGTCTAAAGCCCGCTTTTGGGCGATGCTGATATTACTTATTGTGGCTTCTGTGTTGGTAGACATGTATTTACTATTGATAATGGCTGACTTGATGAGTGAGCTGCATGCGAATTTGTTGGATCGTTTCCTGTTGGCTGGGCTTTGCCAGATATTGCCAGTAGAATTGTCGAGAGATCCAAAAAAAGTTTAACTCCGCTGCATAGCGGAGTTTTTTATTAGAATCTAGAATGTGCGAACTTTATCAAAGGGGAAGAGGCGAAGGATAACGGGGCCGATAATACGGCAGTATGGAATAGTGCCAAGGCCGTTTCTGGAATCCCAAGAGTTAGAGCTTTCGCGATTATCTCCGGAGACGAAAATTTCACCTTCTGGGACTACGGTGTCTACTTCGCCAGAAGTATATTCCTTGGGACCTTCGGTATCAGAAGTACGCCACTCGGCATCGTATATAAAGCCGTCAGGATGTTCGTCATTATAGATAGTCATAATACCATCTTTTACAGTGACGCGTTCTCCAGGAAAGGCAATAACGCGTTTGATAATGTATTGGTCGTTGACATTAGATGGAACATTGCAAGTCATGGGATTGGAAACGCCTTGGGCTTTATACTCGGCAACTTTGGCCTCATCTTCGTTTAGAAAAACGATGATTTGACCGCGTTCTGGTACATATTCGTTGCCAGTGAAATGTGCCCAAGAGACTGCTGCGCGATTAACAATTACACGATCGTCTCCGTGAAGAGTGTTTTCCATGCTACCACCTACGACATTGTACGAACGATAAACATAAGTGTTGAGGAACATGGTTCCTAATACAATGGCGCCAATAAAACCAGCTAAGCTCAGCATATCTTTAAGTAAAGGATGTTTTTGGAAAAAAGTTGGTTCCATGGCATCCATTATACCATTTTTAAGCTTAATTTAAAATAAGTGTTATAATATAAAAGTATGGCAGATTATGTATTAGCTAGAAAATCGCGTAATATCGCTAGTAATATGGTGCATATTTTCTTGAATATTTTACTAGGTGTAGGTTCTGTGCTAGTGACGGTGTTATCGGCCAGCCCGCTACTAGGGTTGTTGTTGGTTTTGCTCTCTAAATGGCGGGTGTTTGCGGTGCGAGGGCGGTATTTGTGGCTAAATATTAAGTCTAATTTGGTAGATATGGTAGTGGGCGTGAGTGTGGTGTTGCTTGCTTACTATGCTGGGGCATCGCTAATGCCGGGAGATATATTACTTGCGATATTTTATTGTGCTTGGCTACTATTTATCAAGCCGATGTCGTCAGAGAAGGCGACTTTAGCACAGTCTCTGATTGCAGTGTTTTTAGGTATGAGCGCGGCGGCAATAATGACGGCGAATTTAGATGCAATAGTATTAGTATTACTAGCGTTCTTGGTGGGGTATGCAGCCAGCCGGCATGTGCTAGTGCAGAGCAGCGACAAAGATTTTACTTTAACGACCTTGGTATGCGGGTTAGTGTTTAGCGAAGTGGCGTGGCTATGTCAGAGTTGGGCGATAATTTATACATTTGGCGAAAGTGGGATACGCATTCCGCAGATTGCGATAATTTTAACGATTTTTGCCTTTGTGTATAATTATGCGCGGCAGGCGATGATAAAATACCAGGATGATTTTAGGTTTAAGCATATTTTAGGGCCGATGGTATTCGGGGTAATATTAGTGGGTATTATCGTATTATGGTTTAGTAACCCAATATTTAATATATAAGGAGGCAAAAATGGATGAAAATGGTAAAAATTTTGAAGCAGAAGATAAAGTTATGGAAGATAATAGGAGTGACAAGCTAAAGGAAGCGCCTGTTGAGATTCCGAAAGATGAGCAAGGTTCCGATGAAAAAGGTTGCGATATTAAGAAAAAATGTGGTTGTAAGCCTAATAATGGCGCGGCGATAGTGATATCTGTATTGGCGCTGGCGCTAGGTGCTGGGGGGTTAGGGTTTGGCCTAGCGGCTTATCAAAAAACTAGTACACCCCTAACATTTTTAAATAGCGGAGTAGATGGGAATTCGGCGAATTTTGTGGAAGGCTCTATTGCAGAGATTGCGGATAAAGTATCGGCTAGCGTGGTGTCTATTGTGACATCTACCAAGACTACTAATTTCTTTGGGCAAGATTACGAATCGGCGGCAGCTGGCACGGGGATAATAGTAACAAGTGACGGATATATTTTAACCAATAAGCATGTGATAAATGGCGCTACAAGTATAACGGTAGTGCTAGATGATGGCACGACTTATGAAGATGTAGAGTTGGTGGCGAATGATCCGCTAAATGATGTGGCATTCTTAAAAATAAAGGATGCGTCAGATTTGACCCCGGCGACTTTGGGCGATTCAAAGACTCTTAGCGTGGGCCAGCAAGTGATGGCAATAGGTAACGCTTTGGGGCAATATCAAAATACCGTAACAGTTGGTGTGGTGTCGGGCCTCGGGCGGTCGGTGACAGCTTCGGACGGTACGGGTTACAATACCGAAACTTTGAATGATATGATCCAGACTGATGCAGCGATTAATTCGGGTAATTCTGGTGGGCCTTTGGTAAATGCGGCAGGCGAAGTAATTGGTATTAATACTGCTACATCTACTTCGGCAGAGAATATGGGGTTTGCGATACCGATTTCTAGCGTGAAGGGTATGCTGAAGCAGCTAGTTGAAACTGGCAAAGCAGAACGCACGTATCTAGGCGTGTACAGCGCGGAGATTACACCAGAGGTGGCCAAAGCGTATAATTTGCCGGTGAATTCGGGTGCATATTTATATAGTTCTTCTACCTATTCGGCGATTGTAAAAGATAGTCCGGCGGCGAAGGCAGGATTAAAAGACAAGGATATTGTGACTAAAGTAAATGGCGTAGAGGTAGGAAAAGCCGGGACTTTGGCAGACCTAATTGGCGAATATGAGCCAGGCGATACGGTGCAGCTAACTGTAATTCGTGAAGGGAACGAGATTGCGGTGAATGTTATGCTTGAGGGCTATAAAAAGTAAGAATAAAACCACGGGTCTCTAGGTGCTGGAGACCCTTTTTGGTGGCGTAGGCTATGATTTCTTTGTGCTGGCAAGGATCGGCCTCTAGAATTAGATACTTAGAACTTGCGGCATCTATTAGTTCCTTGATGAGTTTGAGGCCATGATCTGCGGCATAGAGAGCAATGGCTGGCTCAAAGCTTAGAGATTCTTTATCTAGCCAATCCCAATCTTTATCTACGTAAGGTAAATTCGCGACTATCACATCAGGGGTAAACTTGACATTATCAAGAAGGTGTGATATAATGAAAGATAGATGGACGCCATGGTTTTGGGCGTTTTTTTGTGCGATCCGCAGAGCCTTTTTGGAAATATCAGTAGCATGAACTTCCGCCTCGGGGAGTTCTTTTTTGATGGTGATAGCAATACAACCTGAGCCGGCGCCAACGTCTAGGATGGTAGGGTTTGGCGGAAGCACGCGCTTAGAAGGCTTTACTCCGGGTAAATACGGTTTACCGGCGAGATTTAATATGGTATCGATGATTTGTTCGGTTTCGGGACGAGGAATTAGAACGTCCGGCGTAACTAGAAAATCGCGCCCGTAAAAATCTTGATAGCCATTCTTGTATGCAATAGGCTCGTTGTTCGACGGGTCCTGGCCTCGCAGTTTCCCCCACCGTGCTCGGCTCACGCCTGCGCGCGTCGGGGGTCCCCCCAGCGAGGCCGCCCGTCGATGTGAGCTATTTGGTAAGACCATACGTCGATGTGGGTTATTCGGCGAGACTGCGCTCATGTTTGACTAGCTCTCGGATCAAATCTTCTATGTCACCATCCATAACGGCGGGGATGTTGCTGCGGGAATAATGGATGCGGTGATCAGTAACACGGTCTTGCGGGAAATTATAGGTGCGGATTTTTTCGCTGCGGTCACCAGTGCCAATGAGAGATTTGCGCGCTTCAGATGCGTTTTTGATTTCTTCTTCGCGTTTTTTCTCTAAGAGTCGGGAGCGCAAAATATTCATAGCCTTGATGCGGTTTTGCTGCTGGCTGCGCTCATCTTGCATGGCTACTACTAGACCGGTGGGCAAATGAGTGATGCGGACGGCAGAGTCTGTAGTATTAACGCCCTGGCCGCCGTGACCACCAGAACGGTAAATGTCGATACGGAGATCTTCGGGCTTGATTTCCAAATCTTGCTCGCTAGCTTCAGGGAGTACGGCTACGGTAGCGGTAGAAGTGTGAATACGGCCCTGGCTTTCGGTGACTGGCACACGTTGTACGCGATGCACGCCACCCTCGAATTTGAGTTGGCCATAGGCATTGTCGCCGGATACTTTGAAAATAACTTCCTTCATACCACCGGCTTCGTTGGCGTTTTGGCTGATGAGTTCGGGCCTAAGGCTGTGATTTTCGGCATATTTAACATACATACGGTAGAGTTCGCCGGCGAAAAGACTGGCTTCATCGCCACCGGCACCAGCACGGATTTCGATAATGGCTGGCTTATCGTCGGCTGGGTCACGTGGTATCAGGAGTTCTTCTAGCTTTTCTTTGGCCTCGGCGATGGCGGCTTTAAGAGTTTTGATATCTTCTTTGGCAATGTCGCCAAGTTCAGGATCATTTACTAAATCTTCGGCTTCTTTAAGATTGGCTTTGTCTTGGGTAATTTTAGTGTCTAAATCAACAATTTCATGGAGTAAGCTGGCGCGCTTAGACTTGGTGGCAAAATCTGGGTCGCTAAAAGCGTCAGGGCGAGCCAGGAAGGTTTCTATCTCTTGTAATTCGGTTTTTAATTTTGATAAATCCATGGTATAATTGTATCATACTTTTTGGATCCATAGCTCAGTTGGCTAGAGCGTACGATTCACATTCGTAAGGTCGCAGGTTCGAGCCCTGCTGGATCCACCAAAAGCTCCTTATTCAAACTATTTGAACCAAAAAAAGCGATTCGTTTGGATAAGAGCTTTTACTGTAAGCTGGTGAAGTTTTTTATTGTGAGTTGTAAAAAGGCCGAGTGGAATTACTCGACCTTTTTTGGAGAAAATGGTTATGCAATGATAACTCCGTCGTCACCTTCGATTAGCTCGCCGATAATAGAAGCATTAACATCGGACGCCTTAAGCGACTGAATTGCCGCATCTGCGTATTCCTGAGGAACCGATACTACCATGCCGACGCCCATATTGAACACGTTGAACATTTCGCGTTCAGAGATGCTGCCGTCGTGGGCAATCATATTGAAGATGGGCGGAGTGATTATGCTGCTGCGATTGATACGCGCAGTAAGGTCTTTAGGTAAACTGCGCGGGATATTCTCGTAGAAGCCGCCACCAGTGATGTGTGAAATCGCCTTGACCGGAACTTGCCTAAGTAAGGAAAGAATAGGCTTGACATAGATGACTGTAGGAGTGAGCAATGTCTCGCCGAGTGTCTTGCCGTCGAGAATATTGTAACGGTCGTGGATAAACGGCTCGAGTTCGTCGCCAATTTTGTAGATTTTGCGGATCAGCGAGAATCCATTGGAATGTATACCGCTGGAGGGCAAGCCGATCAAAATGTCGCCAGCCTGCTGGGTTTCGGGCTTTAAGAGATTGTCGTAGTCTACTGCGCCGACAGTAAAACCCGCGATGTCATACTCTTCGGGTGGCATGACGCCAGGATGCTCCGCCGTCTCGCCGCCAATAAGCGCACATCCAGCTTGAACGCAACCTTCTGCTATGCCGGAAACGATAGTGGCGATTTTTTCGGGGTAGTTTTTGCCGCAGGCGATGTAGTCAAGAAAGAAAAGTGGCTGAGCGCCACAGCAGACGATATCGTTGACGCACATTGCCACACAGTCGATACCGACAGTATCGTGCTTATTTAGTAAAATCGCAATTTGGAGCTTGGTACCGACGCCGTCTGTGCCTGATACGAATACGGGATTTTTTATCCCAGCGAGATCAGGCATAAATAGCCCACCAAAGTTGCCAATGTTGCCAATGGCGCCGTCTGTGGCGGTCATAGCGATAGAACTTTTCATTAATTCAACTGCTTTGTAACCAGCGGTGATGTCTACGCCGGCTTTTGCATAGCTTTCGGAAAAACTGTTTTTGCCATGTTCCATACTAAATTCTCCTTTTTAAAGTACATTAAGATTTACTAGGATTTACTGGTTTAAAAACGATTAGTTAGGTAAACCACCAGAAGTCTTAAAAGGCTTGTTCATTTTACCACCTCCTTGTTGAACAATTGTTTGTAATTATACCATATTCTGAGATATAGTAAAGGTTACGCGGCGTGGGATTTTTGTAAAAGTTGGGTTGACGAGGCGGTAGGGAAGTGATAGGATTAGGCTTGTGACTAAAATAGAAAGGTGGTAAACGTGAAGAAGTTTTTCTTATATTTGATACGGTGGCAACTAAGCTCGCCAATACTGGCGGTATGCATGGTGTGGATGGGCGGGTGGAATGTGGCTATTGCCACTATAGTAGCGAACTTAATCGGCGGATGTATATTCTTTTGGGTAGATAAGTGGATTTTTGGGGATAAGAAAGTGAAGAGTAGCAGTGTGGAGAGTGGTGAGGAATTGGTGCCTGCGGTGGTGCCAGTGGTAGCGGAGAACGAAGAAGAATATGAGGATGAGTTGATCTAGTTTTTAAACTTTCAACTATTTTTCTTGATAATAATTTAAAACTATAATTTTTAGTAGCTGTTTCGCTGCACGCTTATTATGGTAACCAAATCTAACCCCTTTTAGAGCTTGGACTTGTTTGGATTGTGTTTTACACAACATAGGGCAAGAAAAAATCTTCTTAGTCGCTACGCTGGGGAAGATTTTTTCATTGCTAAGTTGTATAAATTACGCCAAACAAATCTGGTCTAAATCTCATTATGCTCTGAAAGGGATTAGATTTTGTTGTTTAAACTTTATCGGGCGAGACAGCGAACAGAAAATCCATGCAATCTGCGGCTGGAAGAAGTAGTCCGGACATTGTTTTGCGTAAATTCTAAACCATATGATGCTTCATTGCTTTGTATTATGCTGGCCCAATAGTCGCCTTCCGTCGCTGAACTGCTTAATGTATTGTTGTAAATATAACCGGCTCGTATAGACCACAGAGGTGATTTACGAATATTGATGAAGCCATCGGCTGTGTAGTAAACACTTGTTTCGCCCTGAGTAATATTTTGCATATATAATAAATTCCCAAATTCAAAAACAGATTGTCCATCGTTAGATGTTGTAGGTAATCTCCAACCTTTAGGACAAATGGAGTTGTCTGCTGTATCATACTGCGTGGATATAGCAGTAGAATTATTGGATGCTACGGTTGCGTTCCAGTTATAATAATTGCCCGCATGGTAGTGTTTACATTCCGCTTCTGTGCGACCATCAGTGGCGCAATCTGATAAGGAAGTGTATTTAATATCTTCATTAGAAGAATTTGAAGTATAGTAGTAAGTATCTCCTCCTTCTGCGGAATATGGTACAGCATTATTATTACTCCAGTTGGATACTGAATTGTCGCCGGAAATAGTATGGTTTGATGTGATAGCGGTGCTATTTGGACTCCAAGTCCAAATGCCATTATTTTCAGTATATCCGCTTGAATATATTCCGCTTCCTGAAGCCGTAGTACTAATATCTGTGTTCTCAGAAGTGAGTGCCGCTACATTTGTGCCACCTATGTCTAAGTCTAAATTCTGCGTCATCCAACAATGGCCATCTCTTAGTTTAGCTACCCAGTAGAGGTTGTGGTCTCTTGTGTCTACTAGCTGCGTTGCGGTAATCTCTCCGTTTCTTGTAACTGATGCACAAATATCATTACTCATATCTTGCATAGCATAGTAGTAACCATTTTCATCTTGGTAGGCTGGGTGTTTGCCAGCTGCAGCAAAGGCAGCGTTTAGATCCGGGATATTATTGGTATTATTATTTGGATGTACTATAATATATTTTACTTTTCCATTATAAGTACCAGAGGGTTGAGCAGAGTTGGCATAGATTTGGTAAGTAGTGTTTAGGTATGAACCCGAAACACTAGTATCTGGAGTCATACTAGTACCGGAAGTTCTTTTAGCTACTAGGGTATAGTTACTTGGTATAGCACTATAATCATCGTATCCGTTTATGATGGTTGGCGGTGTGGTAGGAACACTTTCTCCACTAACTGGGTCTATACCGCTACCAGTACCAGCTGTTAGCTTCATAGCCCAAGAAGATGGATTTACCGTATTGTTGCTATCATATACACCAGTTCTAATATTATAACTTTCATTTACAGTATTAATTAATTCCGTATTACCATCTATGTCTCCACTACTTCCTATAGCGTAAATGCCATAGCCATTATTATCATTACAAAAGGCACTTAGTTTGGTATTACCTACATTATTATCTAATTGACCACCATTTAGATTAACTGTATGTTCTGAGGTAACTACAGCATTAATAGTGCAGGAAGTAGAGAGATTTAGTTGGATATTGTCTGTGCCGGAAGAGATAGAAGAGTCGGTAGCAGAAGAGTGAGGTAAAGACAAAATAAAGCCAGAAACGATAAGGAGGGATAAACCAACAAACGATATATTGCGGAAAGCGTAGTAGAAGAATTCTGTTCTACTTTCTATGGTTTTATGTACCTTTTTCTTATCTTTAGTTTTAGTGGTTCTATAGCCCATCTTTACCTCACTTATATTTATTTGACTAAAGTCTTTGTGGTGCCAATTTTTTAACGGGAATTAACAAAAATGGCACCGCAAGGGGTGCAATAATCAAACATTCTCATGGGCAGTGTTCCCAAAGTGAAGTTGACTTCCTTACGGTGCCAATATTATCACTTTGAAAACACTACGATATAAAATATCGCTGCCCTTTATATATTGAAAATGTTTAATTATTGCACTTTTATTGTATCATGCTGATGTAAAAAATCAACATGAAAAATAGCCGACTACGAACATAAAATGCTGAAAAAATCCAATAGAATTAAGCATAAAAAGTCTTGAAAATCCATATTTAGTGGTGTATATTAGATATTAAGCACTAAATGTGGCGTATAGTGTGTAAGTGAAGAATACATTATGCGCAAGATAAAAAGTCATACATTAACCAATTGAACAGATTTGAAGGAGGTAAAATGTTCAAACGAATAGTAAAGCGTGACGGAAAAATTGTAAAATTTGACCCAGAAAAAATTACTGAGGCGATAGCGAAGGCTGGACTAGCGACAGAAGAGTTTAAGTATGATCGTGCAAAAGCGTTGACTGAGAAAGTATTGAAACGCGCAGAGGAAGAAATTACCGCACGCACGCCGAAGGTAGAGCAATTGCAGGATATCGTGGAAGAAGTATTGATGGAGTCTTCGTTTAAAAAGACGGCGCGAGAATATATTCGTTACCGCCAGGAAAGGTCTAGAAGGCGCGAGGCGAAATCTGATCTGATGCAGATTTATCGCACGATTTCGCATGCGGATGCGAGTGAAGATTCGGATGTAAAGCGCTCTAATGCGAATGTAGATGGTAACTCGGCCATGGGCAAGATGTTACAATTTGGCGCGGAAGGTTCGAAGGTGTTTGCCAAAACTTTGATGCTACGGCCAGATATTGCTGCGGCGCACGACAATGGCGATATTCATATTCATGATTTAGACTTTTATGCAACTGGTACGCTTACTTGCTGCCAGAGCGACCCATTTGTGCTATTTGAAAACGGTGGGTTTAATACTGGGCACGGGCATCTTCGCACGCCAAATTCGATTGGTTCGTATGGTGCACTGGCGGCGATTATGTTGCAGGCCAACCAAAATGAGCAGCATGGCGGGCAATCTATCCCGAACTTTGATTACGCGATGGCACCGGGGGTGAATAAATCTTTCCGTAAAGCTCTAAAAAAGAATTTGAGTAAATATAATAAGTTTACGGGCAAGAAACTCGACCTAGAGATAAAAGATAGTTATGAATTTGGTGATGATGAGAAGCTAAAGAAGGCAAAATGGCCGAAAGAGGTGGTAGAGGCGTCGAATGAAGATGTAGAGCGCGAAACTTTGCAGGCGATGGAAGGGTTTATCCATAACCTAAATACTATGCACAGCCGGGCGGGGGCGCAGGTGCCGTTTACTTCGATTAACTTTGGTACGGATACTACACCAGCTGGACGGCTAATTTCTAAATATCTATTGATAGCTACCGAAAATGGCTTGGGCAAGGGCGAGACGCCGATTTTCCCAATTTCAATTTTTAAGGTGAAAGAAGGCGTGAACTACAATCCAGAAGACCCAAACTATGATTTGTTTAAGAAATCTATGGAAGTAAGTGCCAAGAGGCTGTTCCCGAACTTTTGCTTTATCGATGCACCGTATAATTTGAAATATTACAAGAAGGGTGATTATCGCACCGAGATTGCCACCATGGGCTGTAGGACGCGGGTGTTTGCAAGCGTGTTCCCAGAGAGTGACGGTATAGTGACGGGGCGTGGTAACTGCTCGTTTACTACGGTGAACTTGGTGAGAATTGGCATAAAGCACGGTATTTGCCTGGGCGAGCGCAAAGAAGCGGACTGGGAAGGATTTTACAAAGAATTAGACGAGAAGATGGACCTAGTGAAAGATGAGCTTTTGGAACGCTTTGAGTTCCAGGCGAACCAGCATGTGAGGAACTTCCCGTTCTTGATGGGGCAGGGGAATTGGTTTGGCTCGGAAAAATTAGGTATGAATGATACTTTGCGCGATGTGATAAAGCATGGTACACTATCGATTGGGTTTATTGGCCTAGCAGAGACTTTGGTAGCAATGGTGGGCAAGCACCATGGTGAGGACGAAGACGCAAGGGAACTTGGGCTAGACATCATTACTCATATGCGTGAAAAGTGCGACCAATATTGTAAGAAATATAAGCTGAATTTCTCGCTACTCGCAACACCGGCAGAAGGTATTGCGGGGCGGTTTACCAAGATTGATCGCAAGGAGTTTGGCGTAATTCCGGGTGTAACGGATCGCGAATTTTACACTAACTCGTTCCATGTGCCAGTATATTATCCGATTTCGGCATTTGAGAAGATAGAGATCGAAGCGCCGTATCATAACCTATGCAATGCGGGGCATATTACCTACATTGAGCTAGATGGTGACCCATCGCAGAATATTGCGGCGTTTGAGTCGGTGATTCGCAAGATGCACGATGAAGGAATTGGCTACGGTTCGGTGAACCACCCGGTAGACCGCGATCCAGTATGTGGGTTTTCTGGCATCATCACTGGCGACCGCTGTCCACATTGCGGTAGGTTAGAAGGTGATTTACCTTTCGAAAAAGTTTGTAATTGTGCGAAAGGGGAATAATGGCAGATTGGCATAAAGTTTCGCTCGAGAAACTCGCCAAACAGGTAGAGACGCCAGATGGATTTATTCGGCTGTCTGGGCCGCTAGAGCACGATAATATTGTAAACGGTGATGGACTGCGTGCAGTGGTATGGACACAGGGCTGCCCAAACCACTGCCCAGGGTGCCAAAACCCAGAGACTTGGGAATATTGCGCGGGGATGCTGGTGCCGATAGAAGATGTGTTAAAACAGCTAAGCCAGTTTAAGGGCCAGGCAGGGCTAACCTTTTGTGGGGGTGAACCATTTGTGCAGGCCAAAGCTTGCAAACAAATTGCAGACTATGTACGGAAAGAGCTAGGCTGGAATGTATGGAGTTTTTCGGGGTTTACCTATGAAATAATTAAAGAATACGGCAAGGAACCCTGGGAATTTTTGAAATCTTTAGACGCGCTAATAGACGGGCCGTTTATTTTAAAAAAGAAAGATTTGAATTTGAAGTTTAGAGGGTCGAGCAATCAGAGATTGTTGCATTTAGAGCAGGGTGCGGGTGAGATTGTAAGTGTAGAATAGTTTGCTATAATAGTGATAGATACGGAGGTAAAATGGAAAGTTCGCTGATAGTGGCGCCGATGAATCAGAATTTTGAACTAGAGCCTGGTAAAACTTATACGGGTAAGATTACGGTGGCGAATTCTAGTGACGCTACGAGTGATTTGCCATATAAAGTATCGGTGGCGCCATATAGCGTGCTGGGTGAAAAGTACGAGGCAGACCTTACTACGATGTCTAACCGCTCGATGTTGGTGGACTGGATTACTATAGAAAATGCAAAGGGGAATTTAAAGCCGAACGAATCGGCGGAGGTGAATTTTACTATTACGGTGCCAGAAACGGCTCCGGCGGGCGGGCAATATGCCTCGATCTTGATAACAGAAGATACCGAAACTGCAGCTAGCCAGGGGCTAGCATTAAGCAGTGTGTTTGAAATGGCGAGTCTGGTGTATGCAGATGTAGCGGGTGAGACAGTGCGGGAGGGTGAAATTTTAGAAAATAATATCCCCAGCTTTGTGACGGCTACGCCAGTGAAGGTGGATGCGCTAATATGGAACAATGGAAATGTACACGAGAAGGCGACTTTGGTACTAGAGGCGAAAAATTTAATTACAGGCGAAACTATTTTGCCGTCTGAGCAGGTGACGGGGCGATACAACGAAACTATTATGCCAGAAACTACGCGCCGTACAGAATATGATATTATGGATTTGCCAGCGGTGGGAGTAGTGAGGATTAGCCAAACTATATATTATAATGGTGAAACTTCGGTAGAGACGCAAGACGTAGTGATATTGCCAGTGTGGTTTATGGGGCTAATAGTGATATTGGTAGGTGTGATAATCGGCGGAATAGTGGCGATAGTGAAAGTGCGGCGGAAAAAGCGAGTGGTGATATGAAATTTAAGAAATTGGTGGTGAAAATTAGTGAAAACTCTTGCGTTTTGATGATTAAAAGTGATATGATATATAATATACATAACCATGATGAGATTAAATATGCATAAAAAAGGTATTTCTTTGGTAGCTGGTAGTGCAGTGGGGGCGCTAGTTTTGGGGATAATGTGTAGTGGTGTGGTATTCGCGGATGATGAGCCAAATTGTGCTACAGACAGCAATACGGGGTTAGAAGTTTGTACTTATAGCAATGGTGCAAAAACTTATGGAAGGTCTGGCTCGGCTACGGCTACGGTGAATGTGGCGGTAGGGTCGTGTAGTTTTGAACGGTCGGCTGGCAGTGGTACCTATATGGGTACATTAGCTAATGGTGCCGCTCCAATCTCTGTGACAGGTAGTACTTTTAAGACCCTTTGCAACGATGGTGGGGGGTATGCGGTATATGCAGTAGGATATTCTAATGATGAGCTGGGCAATACGGATTTGATAAGTAATTTAGGTGCTAGTGACAATATCCATACCGGTGTATATGTGGATAGCAGCTCGCCGTCCAGCTGGGCGATGAAACTTGAGAATAATAGTAGTGACTATGCCCCAGCAGTGATAAATAATGCTACTGGTAGCGACTTCACCACTTTTCATGCAATACCCAACAACTACACCATGGTAGCCTCTTATAATGGGAGTACATTAGACCCAAGCTCTGGCAGCAACACTGGCTCTACAATTAAGACGACTTATCAGGCTTATGCGTCGTATATTCAGCCGGCAGGTACCTATACTGGGCAAGTGAAGTATACAATGGTGCATCCGAATGATGATGCTATGACTACTGATGAGGACATAGATGATATTGTTTATTTGCAAGATTTTGCTAGTCTTTCTAGCATAGAACGGGCTAGCGTAATAGACTCTATGGTGGAGGAGCAAGCATATACTAGAAAAGATAGTCGTGATAATCAAGATTATACTATTGCTAAGCTTAAGGACGGTAAGGTGTGGATGATAAAGAATTTAAACATTGCTGGTGGAACTACACTAACATCATCTAATACTGATTTTACTGATACTTACTTTAATAATTACGTTGAAGGCAATAGCAGGCTTGCAAAAGCGTCTGGTGGGCTTATGCTTCCGGCTTCTGATACTTCTGGATTTAACAATAATGACTACTCATTTGTCTATAATAGCAGCAATGAGACTTGTAGTGGTAGTCCGTGCTATTCCTATTACTCCTGGGATGCTGCTACACTAGGGTCTGGCAGAGCTACGAGCACAGACAATACCGATGCAGAGCATAGCATATGCCCAAAGGGCTGGGAGTTGCCATCTTCTAGGACTACTTCTGTTGATGGTTGGCAAATTGTGTCGGACTTTTACATGTTAGCACACCAATATGGTCTTGATAGCACTACATCTGCTAGTGAGAGTGATAGTGGGTTTTATGATGATGCCGGTCCTGGTACTGCGCCGAACTTTTTACTCGCAGGTTACTATGATAATGGGTCGTTTAATAATGGAAGCGACTATGGTTTATATTGGTCTGCTACTTCTGGTGGCGGAAGTGCCAGAAATTTATATTTTACTTCATCTTATGTAAATTCTGCTTCGGATAGCAATCGTAGATTTGGCTATGCTGTTCGTTGTATAGTTGCTGAGTAGTTGTAAAAAATAATATAGTGATATAATAGATATATGAAAATTGCGATTTTAGGTGCGGGGGCATTTGGTACGGCGCTTGGAGGGATTTTGGCTAATAAGGGCTATGATATCGATTATTATGATTCACGATTTGAGCGTGAGAAATTATCAGATGTGTTGGCGGACGCTAAATATATAGTGCTTTGTGTGCCGTCTAAGGCAGCGCCATATTTATTACCATATCTACCAAAAAATAAACCTCTGATTGTGGCGACAAAAGGAATACTGTCTGATAAAGCATTTGACGATTTTAAGGACTATATGGTATTAAGTGGTCCAGGATTTGCCGATGATATAAAAGCAGCCAAAAATACTAAACTGACAGCTACGGATGATAGAATAATTGAACTATTTGAGACGAACTATCTTACTTTCGATAAAACCAACGACAAACGTGGCGTACTAATGTGTGGCGCACTAAAAAATGTATATGCTATACTGGCTGGGCTAGAGGAGCTAGAGCCGAATACAGAAGAACATGCTAGATTTCTAACAGAGGTGTCGGAAGAAATGAAGGCGCTTCTTTCAGCTAATGACGCGCAGCCAGAAACGGTGGATTTGGTATGTGGCAAAGGGGATCTTAGGATCACCTGTGCTTATCCTTCGCGCAATTATGAATTTGGACGGATTTTATGCAAAAATCCTAATGCTGAGCCAGAAAAAACCGTGGAAGGCGTCTCCGCACTAAAGCGCATCAAGCGGGGTGAAATAATAGTACCTGCTGAAGCCATAAAACTAAAAGATTTGATGAGCAGGAGTGATAAGTGGGCTTAAATACTAAGCAAAAAGAAGCAGTAGAATACCTAGATGGGCCGCTGTTGGTATTGGCAGGGCCAGGTACTGGTAAAACACAGCTGCTTTCTGAAAAGGTGGCGTATATTTTAAAAAATACCGACACCAACCCAGAAAATATTTTATGTTTGACTTTTACTGAAACTGGTGCGGCCAATATGCGTGAGCGGTTAAAAAGTATTATCGGCAAAGATGGCCTAAAGGTAAATATTGGCACTTACCATGCCTTTGGTACGGATATTCTTACACAATACAAAAATTACGCAGAGGATTATGATAGAAAATTAGATTCCGCGATAGATGAAGTAACGCAGTTTAAAATTGTCCGTGACATCCAGAACAAATTACCGGGGCGCGATATTTTGCGCGGCGATAACGTAAAGGACATTATTAGTGTGATATCTTCGGCAAAATCTGCGGGACTTTCGGCAGATGATCTTGCAAAAATCGCCGAGCAAAACTTGGAGGATTCTAAGGTATTATCCGAAGCGATTTCGCCATTACTCAAAAATATTGTACCGCGTGTATTTAAAGAATCTTATGAAAAAGCTTATCGGCCAATATACGAAATACTCATAGACTACACGGATTCGCAGCCAATTTTGCCAGGAGTAGAACGTTCTATTGCGAGCCTAGCGCGAGATTTAAAAACGGCAATAGTCGAAGCAGAGTCTGCGGAAAAAAATAAGCCACTTTCTAGCTGGAAAGATAAATATTTCGAAAAGGACGAGAAGGGAAATTACCGACTTAAAGATCGCGTAGCCAATAAGAAATTACTCAGTATTGCTAAGGTAATGGGCGAGTATGATGAGTATTTGCGTGATAATGGCCTATATGATTTTGATGATATGATTCAGGAGGCAGTACAAATAATGAAAACCGATAATGGCTTTAAACTTACGCTACAAGAGTACTATCAGTTTATTATGTTGGATGAATTTCAGGATACTAATCCATCGCAATTTGCGATAATCAAACAGTTGACAGACTACGAAAAGCCAATGATTATGGCGGTGGGGGATGATGATCAGGCGATTTATGAATTTCAGGGGGCGCTTTCGACTAATTTAACAGATTTTCAGGAGTATTACGAGGCAAATGTAATACCGCTAGTAGAAAATTATCGTAGCACGCAAGAAATTTTGGATTTTTCACGCAAGATTATCAACCAAGCGCCGGATAGATTTGCAGATAAAGAATTAATAGCGCATAAACCTGCACCGGCAAAGACGCAGATTTATCGGCACGAATTTTTAAGTTCAGATATGGAATATGACTTTATCGCGCGGGAGATTCACAGGTTAATAAAATCTGGCGTGAAGCAAAGCGATATTGCGATAATTTCGTATAAAACTAAATATTTTATACCACTGTTACCATACCTAAAAGCGCGGTCAGAGATAAAAATTGCCTATGAGAAGCGCGATAATTTATTCGAGAACGAAGTAATACACGAAATTCTCACTTTAGCACGGTTTATTTATGAAATAAAGAATAATCTGAGTGGCAATACATCTATTTTAGAGATTTTGGCCTATCCATTTTTTAAATTACCTATGTTAGAAGTAATAAAAGTTACCAGTGAGGCCAGAAAAGACCGTAAGGCGATATTTGAGCGTTTAAGTGCTTCGGAGAATGCGGAAATCAAGCAGGTAGCAGAATGGTTGGCAAACTTGGTGGCAAAATCTTTTACAGAGCCACTAGAAATAATGCTAGATTATATAATTGGTGCGGCAGAGCTAAATGGCTACCGCTCGCCACTTTTAGAATACTATATGGCAGACAATGAATATGGCGCGTTTTTGCTGTATGAAAATTTAGCATCGCTTCGTGGAAAGCTCCGAAAGCATTTTGGCGAGAAAAGCCTGAAGCTCAAAGATTTGATAGATATGGTGGATGATTACGAAGCGGCAGAGATGACACTAAATAAAACTAGCCCATATAAAGATGCAGATGAGGCAGTGCAGATACTTACCGCGCACAAGGCGAAGGGGCTGGAGTTTGAATATGTATTTATAATTTCAGCAGACCATGTAGCATGGGGTAAAGGCAAAGGAAATAATAATCTGCTGGCTTTGCCAAAGAATTTGATGCAAATTCGCCATACTGGCACTACGGATGGAGAGAAACTACGTATATTGTACGTGGCTTTGACGCGGGCAAAAAGTACGCTATATATTACGAACTCTCTACATGATTTTAATGATAAAGCTCCGGATAGATTAGAATATTTCGAAGAGTATACGGATGGTGACGAGGTAATTTCGCCATTAATTCCGGCCGGAAAAGTAGATTGCCACTATGAAGCAAGCGCGTCCGTTTCTTCCGACAAAACAGAGAATTTGAGGCATTGGTTAGCGCCATATACCAAACTGACTCCTGATATGCGGGCAATTTATCGGGATAGAGTGAAGAATTGGCGGATGTCTGCATCGAGCTTGACTTCGTTTATAGATATCGTATATGCTGGCCCAGTAGAGTTCTTTAAGCGGCAAATTCTACGTGCGCCGGCAGAACCAGAAACGGAAGCTTTAGCTTTTGGTGATTTAGTACATAAAACTTTTGAGATGGTGACTAATCGAGGTCTTTCTGACGAAAAGGCGGTAGGGTACTTCTTGGCAGAACTTGAGAAAAAAGAGTTACCACAAGATATCATGCAGAAAATCCGCGAGAAAGGTCCGGCCGATCTTGCGGTTTCGTTAAGTAAATTCGGTGAGATTTTGCGCCAAGGTAAGGCAGAGGTAAATTTAGCACCAGAAAAACTGTCTATTGAGGGGGTGCCAGTGACCGGCAAAATTGACCATATATTAATAAATGATACTGCAAAAACAATTGAGATTTATGACTTTAAAACCGGTGGGTATCACAAAGAAAAATGGCGCTCGCACGCCACGCTATATAAGTATATGCTGCAATTAGGATTTTATAAGTTACTCTTAAATAATTCGCCAACTTACCGTAAATACAAGGTAGAGCGGGCGCACATATTGTTTGTAACGCCAGATAAAGACGAAGAAGTGTATGATAAAGTTTATGAATTTAATAATGAAGACGAAAAAGAGCTTATTGCGTTGATGTACGCTATATATAATATGGTGGAAAGTTTGGAGTTTATGGATGATGTGGAAGTGTTTAGAATAGCTGACAATACATTGGGATTAAAAGATATCAAAAAATTTGTAGAGAAAATTTTGGTACGGGGCGCAAAATTATAAATTTTGTCTTTATACTCCTCGATTGTGATAAATTGTATGACGACGCTATACTACTAGCTTATGCTTGACATCTGGCAACTTATTTATATAATAATTGACATGCACTTTAAAAATTTGTAAGGAGGTTATATTCATGAGTACAAAAGTTTTTGGAAGAGTAGTAAGATTGGTAGCTTTGGCGGGAGTTATGCTAATAATTCTGATCCTGGCGTTGGCTACCGTAGACGGTGGGCATCCTATGGCGATGTTTCAGCAAAAAGATTACGTAAAAATTATTTGCCTTTTTGTGGGGCTATTCTTAGCTGCAGTTATACCGATTGCTGCTGTAATGGTGGTAAACTCAAGAGGAAAAGTGTATATTGGTGACTGGAAAGAAGAGACCACAGAAAAGGAACTGGTAGTCCAGACTGCGAGAATGTATGGTGAGTTTTACGTCATACAGGACGGCAACACTTTTATGTATTCAACTGTAAGCAACGATGGCTTACAATCTTGGCAAACAAAACGCTCTCAAACTACGCCTAAATATTTTCCTGTAGAACAGGAACGAGTGGCAAGATTAAAGATTATTGAAAAAACTCGTAGCTATTGCTACAAAGCCTGGTTTATCAAATGGCCGGAGCCAGAGCATGAGAGACGAGTTTCTTATGTCCTCGAGGTACCTCGTGGATCAATCAAGCAAACTTATGAATTTACCTAATAGTACTTTAGAAAGGTGGTGAAAAATGTGGGAGATATCATTATTAAAGATGTGACGATGAATCAGTCCTGGTCGTTTACCCCAACTCGTGAAGGTTACTTTGCCGCGTCGGCGAAGATTGACGAGATTGAGCAGAAAGGCCATAAAGTAGGCGGCGATGTAGGTCGCGTGAGATCTTTCACTGGCTAATCCCACCCCGGCAAGGCTTAGGTCTTGCCATTTTTTTGTTTCTGTGGTAGAATGATAGGAATTATGGCAAAGAAGAATAATACTAAACGTAAACTAGTAGGGCTCGTTTCAGAGGAATCTGGCGTGCGGGCTTATTATACGAAGAAAAATACCATGAATACTCCCGATAAGTTAAGTCTTAGGAAGTATGATCCGGTGCTTCGCAAACACGTCGTATTTACCGAAACCAAGAAGAATCTCGGCAGAAACGAAGTCAAGGAAAAGAAACGTTAAAAAATACCCCCTTCGGGGGTTATTTTTTTGTTATACTTAGACGATAGTCTAGGTCGCGGAGGACGTTTTCAAAATATATAAAGCTTTCGTATGGCGAAGCATAGGCAGAGAAATAGGCGTGGACATCGCCATCATTCCAATATTTAGTACACATAGAATATGGGTGGTCCGAGGCAGTCATATAGCGCCAGTCGTTAATTAGGCTTGCGTCGTTTGTAGTAAGAATTTGCTCGCGCATAGCGTATAAATCATTCATCGCGGAAGTTTGCATAGAGTTGGAAAGCCAGGCAGATAGATCGCGCTCGGTGTCGGCCCAGGTGATAGTTTCGGGCATGGAGATCTCGGCGGCGGGCTCGTTAACCTCACAAGCTTCAGATACGGTGAGAAATTTATTTTCGTATTCAGAGAGCCAGCTAGAGATGAGATGATCCATAAAATTGAAGATACCAGTATCTTTCCATTGATGTTCGCCAAAAGTTTCAAAATCCATAAATAGGTTGATTAAATTACCACGCAGGCACTCCATATTGAGCCAATTTTGGTATTTTGGCACGGTGAGTGGCCATTCTTTCCAGTTGCGATCGGAAAAACGGAAGGCGATGTCGTCGGAGAGGCGGTAATTTTTGAGGAGTAATTTTAGGTTTTTACAACCTGCTGGGCGATAAACATAATTGGGGCTGCGCCAACCAAGAATTTTATCCCAACCTTCGGCCAAGATGCCTTTATATCCTTTTTTTTCAGCCCACTGAGCTAGGCTATCATTGTAAGCAAACTCGGTATTACGGAAAACTTGCGGCGTGACGCCAAAAATTTCTTTAATTTTGCGAGTGTGCTGCTCGACTTGGGAATTAAATTCGTCTAGATTATAGAAGAAAGCGAGTGAGTGGTAATAAGTTTCGCCAACTATTTCAACCTGTCCTCGCGCTACCATGCGACGGATTTGGGCGATGAGTTCTGGTGCCCATTTTTCTGCTTGGTCGAGCCAAGTGCCGGTAATAGAAAGCGAAACTTTAAAGCCTGGATGTTTTTGCATGTTTTTCTCGAGTAAGTCTAACATCGGGCGGTAAGATTTGTCGGCAACCTTTTTGAAAATGCGTTCGTTAGACTGGCGACCATTATAATTATCATGAAAATAATTTGAATCGTTTGAAACATCAAAAATGGAGTATTCGCGATAACGAACCGGCTGATGAATATGCAGATACAAACAAATTGCCCGCATTATGCAAACCTCTTATGTCTCATAGTTTTATTATAAATCTTCAAACATTTTTTCGCAACTTGGTTCCAGGAGATTTTGTGGTATTCTTGCTTGACGTTTTGTTGCAGAGTTTCTTTAAGTGCAGGGTTCGCCGCTACGGCTAGTATTTCATCAGCTAATTTCTTTTCGTCCCAAAAATCATATTTTAGTGCCGACCAGATAATTTCGGACACGCCGGATTGTTTAGTTAGAATTAATACGTCACCATGATGGGCGGCCTCAAGTGCGGTAAGGCCAAAAGGTTCGGAAATAGAGCTCATTACAAAAATATCGGAAATAGAATAAATATCGCGTAACTTTTTGCCACGGATAAAGCCAGTAAAAATCACATTTTTAGAAATACCTAAGTCTGCGGCGAGATTAATTAGTTCGTCGCGTTCTTCGCCGTCACCAGCGAAGAGGAAAATGAGTTTGGAGTTTTTGGATATAGCCATAGCGGCAGCGCGCATTAAATTATGCAAACCTTTTTGCACGGTGAAGCGGCCGACGGTAGAAACTACGGTATAGCCGGCAGATTTTAGATTTTTGAGATAATTATAAGCGTTTTGGTTGAAAGTATATTTGGTGGTATTATAATTTTCGTCCAAAGAATTGTAAACTACGCTGATTTTAGAAAGTGGGATGTGATATTTTTCGTGAATAATACGTTTGGTGGTTTCAGAAACGGCGATAATTTCGTCTGCTAGCATCAGGCCTTCGCGCTCTACTTCGTGAATGAGGGGGTTGCCATAATGCATGCCAGCACGGTCGAATTCCGTAGCATGGACATGGGCGATTAATGGGATTTTAAATTTCTTTTTGGCGAGGACGCCAGCTTCATAAGTAAGCCAGTCGTGGGCATGTACTACATCGGGTTTAAACTCCATGAGATATTTTTCGACAAATTCGCAGTAAGATTTTTGGACGTCACGGATAGAGATTAACTTTTCTTTATCTACGGTAGGGATAATTTTTTCTAAAATTCTGAGCGATTCGTAAGCGCCGCCACCATAGCGATAAATAGGATCTAGGCGAGTAGCAGAAAGTACTTTCATAAACTTAATTTCAGGATGCTCAGCTTCGTAGGGGACTACAAAGTCGATATCGGCACCTTGGCCGGCAAGGGAGCGGGCCATGTTGAGACAGGCCACACCAAGCCCACCACTATTATGTGGCGGCAGTTCCCATCCTAACATAAGTATTTTCATCTATTTTATTTTAGCATATTTTATGATAGAATAGTAGGGTAATTTAAAAGTTAGGGGTGTAGCTCAGTTGGTAGAGCAGCGGTCTCCAAAACCGCGTGTCGTGAGTTCAAGTCTTGCCACCCCTGCCAGTGAAGACATTGTGGCACGGTTATCGTGCCTTTTTGTTGTGGTGCTAATTGTTTTAAAGGGGTCGTTGAGCTGAAAATAGAGTTTTTTATCGTCTAATTGCAAGTTCGAAAATAAGAATCTCAATAATTTGTTTTTTAGCGCCGGTTTCGAACTTTTGTATAGTTCCTCCATACGACATACTAGGTCTAACAGATAAGAAGTGTTGATTTCTAGGTCTTCGCCATCGTCATCTAGCTTGGCGATTTGGCGTTCCAATTCATCACGCCTTGCGGTGGTTTCTGTTGCAAATTTGTCATAGAAAGTAGTGGTAATTCTACCATCCAAACGGTCTTGATACATTGTAGCTAATTGCTCTGTGAGCCTATCGTATTCCTTTTGTATCGCCTGTCTCAACTGTTTCTTAAACATTTCATTGTTGGCATACCGTTCTTTCAGTGCGGAGATTATATCATCGGTTAATTCTTTATCTAACTTTACGGATTTTAGGGCTTTCTCGATTGTTTCCTCTGCAATGCACTCAGCACAGTTCGGATTATGGCAGGCTGAGTTGCTGGCGCAGCGCAGATAGTTGTGCCCCTTTTTAGTATATGAGGAGATAGTGCGACCACATCTCTTACAGGTTACTAGGCGGTTACCAAAGGTGTAAACGGACTTAGTCTTGGTTTTAGTCTTCACCTTGCTACGTGATTTATTGACGCCCTGGCAGGCATAGAAAACGTCTTCTGGAATTAAATGCTGGTAGCGGTGCGGCATTTCTTGACCACGAAACTTCATTATACCGATATAAAATTTATTCGATAGAATAGTAGCTACCACACTTTTGCAGACCTTATTACCACTTTCGGTCCGCATACCGGCATCATACATTGCATCACGGATGGCTTCGTATGATTCTCCCTGAACTCTCCTGTGGAAGATTTCACGTATGTATTGAGCTTGTTTCTCGTCTATCACTATATCGCGCACAGGCTCTTTTTCGGTGCCTTTATTGACGTTTATGTAGCCGAGCGGGGCTTTTCTAGGATAGTAGCCTTTCTCGAGCATATCATCGAACTTACGACGCACATTGTCACCGATAGCGTGGGCATAATATGCCGCCAATTCCATGCCTATACCCAACCTAAACAGGTCCGCTGCAGGTGACTTGGAGTTTAAAAACAAATTATCGTGGGGGAAATGGAGCTCGATTTTATTATCCCGTAGCATTTCCTTAAATTGCTTTACCTCTTCCTGTGATGAATCCCTAGCAAACCGGTCTATTTTGTCGAATACCACAACTGCTTTATTCCTTTTGGTTTCTTTCTGGACTGCACTTAAAATCTTTCCAAATTCCTTGCGCGATTTGGTGGTGAATGCCGATTCGTTGAACTCAAAATACGTGTAGTCGGCTACACCCTTATTTTTCACATAGTCAAACAGCCGCTTCTTTTGAGCTGGGAGTGCCTCGATTTGTTCCTCTCTTGATACTCTTGCAATTAAAAAGTATTTCATATTCTCTCCTTATTAACTTACCATATATTAACAACAATATCAACCGCATCATAGTCTGATGGGGTGATATTCTTGCAGCTCTTTTTCAACTTTCTTGAAGTACGAGGAGTGGCGGGATTCTGGGTTGATAAGTTTTTTCTTTAATCGGTTCCATTCTGTCTTTCCGTAGTATTTTTCAACCAACCTTCGTAGATAATCTAATGACATTGCGTTTATGATATCGGCTGCCGCTGCGATAGCTAGGCTATCTCTTAGGCTATAGTTATTTGAGAATCTGTCCGCGGCAATAGCTTCGAATATCGATAAGACATTGTTGCGCCCGAGCTGTATCATGCTTACATTATTGGTGGTTTTTTGCCATTCTTCTTGTAGGCACTGCATTATATTGGCATTAAGAAAAACATTCTTGAATGATAAATCATCGCTGATGGGTGGGAATGCTTTACGTATGTGTTTTCTGTCGTTGAGACGGACTTCCAGCCGTAGAACACCAGAGAAATTATCTGATAATAGTTCGTGTATGGGTGAATCTTCTTCTCTGATGTCATCGGTGGTAGCGTTGTCTATGGCTCGTTTTGGACTTTTTAAAGACTGAAGTAGGTCGCTTTTCTTGTCATAGTAAATAGTTTCTCTTTTGTTTGTATGGAACCTAAAGGAGTAACCATTGTTTTCATATCTAGTCTCGTTGTTATCACAAATTCTGTCCGCTCTGGACTTACGGATGGCGTTGACGATGACGGTGGGGGCGCCTGGGTCATCAAACCGAAAGTTTTTACCAATATGCAGCTTAGCGACACCACTAGATAGGATTTCTTCTTCCGTATATTTGAGCCCCACATCGCGGCTTATTGCCTTTCGTAATGCCGATACGATGCTTTTAAGGGAATCTTTGCCTGGCGATAATTCTTCTACATTGTTGCCAAACATCAGCTTCGGCAGAGAGACTTCAACCCCAAGATAGTATCCTGCCCCTAGTCGATTGTTTTGCGAGGATTTTTTCGCCAATATAGGTCGGTGTATATTTTGTGTTATTTGCCAACTTCTTGCCAGGATTGAAAATCGTTGCGATATGCGTTTGCGAGCTAAAATACATTATCTCACGCAATGGCGTTGGGTAAAACTCATCGTCATTTTTATATGGTCCATCCTTGAGTGGTAGCCTAATTTTAATTGTGTCAATCATTTTTCCTACTCCTCTTTAGCTTGTTGTTTGATAGTATTTCGCTTCGGCGTTTAGCCCATAGCCACACCGAAAGCAAAAGGTTAATTCTTGCCTTGAATATGGCTAAAACTAGTTTGTAAAATATAACTCTCATTTTTTACTCCTTTCCTTTCTGAGAATTAAATCCATGGAAATCAAGACATCAAAAACATCGATGACGCATCGCCTTTCTTCTGCGGTTAGTTCGAGTTTAAAATGGGGGCTCGATTTTTCCATAGCCCCATTTTTTCATATTGCACAGTTACTAGCTGTTGCCAGAACTGGTAGCAGTGGCAACATTGATTAAATAGAGCAACTATTTTGCTTTTTCATTTAGTTTGATTTTACGACCCTTCATTTCGAAAAGATTGTATGGTATTTGGAACTGTTTTTGGATAGCTTTATTTAGCTTGTAGCAAACGTTTCTCTCCCAGTTATATGGGTCGTAGCCAAGTTTATCTTCCCCGTAGTCACTCAGGAGCTCTTCTTTTCTAAATGAGTCAACTTCCTCAACCGTGGTGCCATCGTATCTATTGCGAAAAACTAAGCATACTAAGCTGTGCCTTTTCTCCTCATTCGAATTGATTACTTTTTGGATTTTGTCCCTGTAGAGTATGTGAGCCTCCTCATGATAATGGAATTTGCCATCAAGTATCAGGTTTAATTCAGGTCCTTTTTCGTTTGATTTGATTTTCTGAACGATTTCATCTATCGTGATTCCGTAGAGGTAAAACTCGTTAAAAAATGGTGTATCGTATTCTTCTTTAACGTTTACTCGTTTTCGATTCCTGCGGAGCATGCTATGGCCGTTAATGAAGTTGCCGATGTCGTTGACGTAATTTTCGGCATCAGAAATAAATGCTTTTACTTCTAGGATAAACTGTTCTCGACTTTCATATACAGACACCGAGATGGGATTTATAAAATCACTAGTGGAGAGTATATTTTCCAGATATCGAAAAGTCTCTAGTAAATCT
Organism: uncultured Candidatus Saccharibacteria bacterium; assembly: GCA_964407015.1. Lineage (GTDB taxonomy): Bacteria > Patescibacteriota > Saccharimonadia > Saccharimonadales > Saccharimonadaceae > Nanosyncoccus. Next base: position 5,249 of record CAYOTX010000010.1, on the reverse strand, counting down.
TCGCCATCTTCAAGCCAGGTTCCTTTGTCTTCCATATGGGTTATTCCTTTGTAAAATTATACATCAGATTGTATAATAATGGTATGTTAGACATAGGCAAACGTCAGAAATTACTTACTCTCCAGCAGGCTGCTGAGATACTAGGAGTACATCCTAATACGATGAGGAACTTGGATAATAGGGGAGAGCTGAAAGCGGTGAGGTTTGGGGCGCGAGGTGACCGGCGATATTTGAAATCTGATATTGAAAAGTATTTAAAACGGTTAGGCTAAACCGTAGCGGTTGAGATTTATAAAACACACAATATGTGCTATAATTATTTTGTTCCAGTATTCAAATCTATGACAGGTCTGCCCCTGACGAGGCAGGTAAAGAATTAAATCCAGAGCGGAACACCCGCTCCAGTCGGTTTAATCGCCTGCTGTAGAAATTGAGTGCTGGAACACCCATTGCGGGTGTTCCGCTTTAGTTTAGGGGCATCTGATGGATAATAAAAAAACAAGGAAGTATAAGTGGGTAGCAGTAAATCCAATAGTCAAAATAAGTCCAATCGGTACTACATAAGAATTGTCGATGATACCGTTTCGGATAATTACTTTAAGTATCAAAACTCCAATGTTATTTTTGGGTATGTTTTTGTCTATTTGGCGGTTGTTATGCCGATAGTAGGCGTTGTGGGGGTACTGTCTAATTCGGCAATAGTAGTGATGGTAACTTTGCTCATTGCTACAATAGCAACTGTGGCAATGTATCAGAACGGCAAGAAAAAGCGAGCACTAAAGCTAGAGCAGGAGCGAGAGGCGACAGAGGATAAAAGGATTGCGATAAGTAAAAATGATTTTTTGAACCTAAAGGAATTACTGAGCAGGATAGGAAATATAACTATGTCCTCTTGCGATGGGTTTATTACAAAGCCTAGCCAAATGGTCGGGATACAAGCCGTCCCATTATACGGGCTAGCTAGTAATCCTACCTTTCACAAACATACTTTTATTAGGACAGACTGTGATTCGAAATATATCTCGGGGAATGAGAAAAAGCTTGTACTGAGGGCTTTTGGTTGCGAGAATAAAAAAGGTGTTATCTGGATTTCGCAAAAGAATTCTGCAAAGTGGACTATGTTATCTAATTTCCCAGTAATCAATTTCATAGATGAGAATGGGGATAAAATGTGTTTTGGTCGTAGTAGATATTCATCATTTTATAATCATCATGAACTGACAGTTGAGGATGGAGAATGCGTGATACATATAAAAGATAAGCGCCCCAATCACGATGAGAGAGAAGATGATGAGCCGGACGAAGCGAATGGAGAACGCAGAGGTGAGAATGATTACGACGACGAGGATATTTAAATGAATAATAAAAAGCTAAAGATAATTGTAGTCTTAGTACTTGTAGCTATAGTGGCTGGTTGTTTTATACCCTTCAAAAAAGAAACATGGAGAAATAATCCCCCTAAAGAATTTGGAATTTTTGAATTCATAAAGAAGCCTTTTGCTATGACTGACTATGATTGTCTAGATAGTGGTAGGTGTCAAGGATTCCGCGAATACAAAGTTGATACCATGGTGCTATCAAACTATGGGTGTGTTGGCGAAAATAACTATTCGAGTGAATGTAATGCTTTTTATATTTCAAAAAGCAAAAACCTATACTCATCTCCAGAGGATGCTTATTATGACAGAACTCAAAAGAGCAATGTCTCTATCGAGTATAAAAGTGGCGAATTTGAACCGTATATCGTCTTAGTTGACACCAATGATTGTTTTATCTACGGATTGTATTGTCCAGATGATGTGAACTATCAGCACCAGGATTTCACGATAACGACCAGTAGAAAGCAACCAGCGATAAAATATACGTCGGAATGCTCTTCGCTGTCAGACAGTAGCCAGGGTGATTACTATACACACTGTGAGTATGTTGACCCTCAAACCACTACAATAGATTCTGCCCTATAAAGTTTCGCTCTCAGACCTACTTTTACGAGTATATTTATCGTGAATTCACCATTCATAGATTGACTTAATCTTGACTTACGAGATATATGCCTGACAGTGGGTAATACCATTTGGCTGCGTGTCTAGTAAGTAGGATAGGAAGATGGTGGGGGCTTGGGGATAGCGAATCCGTAACGATATTCTACGGGATAACCGCTGTATGGACTGATGGGGCGTGGCTGAGGGCTGAAAGAAGAAGTAGAGGCGGGGGCGGCGGATTTCTTTCGTCTCTGGTCGTTGATACGTCTCATTTGGGCTGAACGTCTCGATTTCTCGCCCACATACCTCTCTCGGAGCTCCTGCTCTGCGCTCTTGGCTAAAGAAAAGTAGAGTCTCTGCTTGTCGCCATCGGGGGTATCGAGGGCGGATTTTGCTTCCTTAATTACTGCTTTAGCTACTACTTGCTCCATACTGAGACCTCTATCCTGTGCCATCTGTGAGACTAGAGAATGAACCTCCTCGCTGACTTGCAGTGGGTGTTTGGGCTTGACAGGCGACTTTTTTCTTTCCGCCGCCAACTCCCTTTGTATAACCGAGTGGGGGTTAAAGCACACCATAACCTTATTATATCATTAAGCTACCTCTGTTTACGGTAAAAGTTTCAGGAATGATTGGATTGGCAAGACACACACCGGCAGGTCGGTGCTATGTCTCTATACGCGCAGGGGGCTCTACTACCCCATAAGCTCACGAGAATAGGGAGCGATAGCCCGCCTAGCAAAACATAAATGTCTGGTTACGTTACGACTTACGCGGTGCGCTTCGCGCACGCGGGGAGTGGGGGTGGGGTTTGCGCGCTTCGCGCGCGGGCTGACGCGAGGTTCTTTATCTTAATAGTGTCGGTGATAGTTCAAAGGCTTCGGCTAGGCTTTTCAAAAGTACTGTGTTATAATTATCTACAGCAAGGGAGTTCGCAATGTGTGTTGCCACCCCTGCCAGAAACTTGGACTTTTCTTGTAAGAAAAGTCCAGCAAAAGAACTTAGTTTGAAAACCGAGTCAGAAGTGAATTCCGACTCGGTTTTTGTTGTTAATAAATTGCTGCGCAATTTAAAGATTAATCATTTTAGCCTATTGTTTGCTTTAATGGGGAGATGTATGATACAATGGTGTCATGATGGAAGGTAATAAAAGTAAACTTAGGGCGGTGTTGGTGTTTGGGGCACCAGGTAGTGGCAAAACTACCTTTGCAGAAAAATTCGCGAAAAAATTCAATCTCGCATATTATAATCTAGATGAAATTAGGGAAGAATATGGGTTTTCGCACGAGGCGGTTTTGTCTATTTTGGAAATTATTACCAAGGCGAAGCAATCTATTGTAATAGAGGGTGAACTAAGGACTGAGAAAGACCGCACTGAAGTGCGTAATATCTTGCGCGAGCGTGGCTATAAACCAGCTCTAGTGTGGGTACAGACAGATTTTGCCACGATAAAAGTGCGCCTACGTTCGAAATATAGGACTATTAAGAAGGCGAAAGAAGTGTATGATGCGGCGGTGGCCGAGATGGAGGCGCCAGCAGATTTTGAACGACCAATTATTCTTTCTGGTAAACATACTTTTGAAACTCAAACCAAACATACGTTGGCCGGCCTAGCAAAGGCTCGCTAAATACTGATGATTATTGAAGATAAAGAATTTGGTGAAGTGATAGTGCGAAAAAGCCCGCTGGCACGTGGGGTGAAGTTTTCGGTGTCTACTTCGGGCAGATTGCAAATGAGTGTACCCACCTATACTTCAGATTTTTTGGCGAAAAGATTTTTAAATACTAACCGCAAGGTAATTCGCGAGAAATTACCCGTAAAAGACCCCCGCGAGCAGCGAGCGCGCGATTACCAAAAAAAGCAGATGATGAAAAAGGCCAAGGAATATTTGCCGTATCGGCTAGAATATTATGCAAAGTTGTATGGATATTCGTATGATAAGTGCCGGCTGTCACACGCCAACACACGATGGGGGAGCTGCTCGTCTAATCGTACGATTTCGCTAAATATCGGGCTAATGAAACTGCCGGAGCCATTGCGAGATTATGTAATATTGCACGAGCTAGCACATCTAAACCATATGGATCATTCAAAAGCTTTTTGGGCGGAAGTGGGTAGCCATGACCGCAATTATAAAGCGCACGAGAAAAAGCTTAAGATGTTTAGCCCGGGGGTATAACTCCTTCTGGCCTTTTCTCCGGAGGTAGAAAAGGCCAACAAAAGAGGCTAGCTAGAAAATTGAATTGGAAATCAATTCCAATTCAATTTTGGTTGTTGTCTAATTAATTCCGTTGGAATTAATTAGGGCTAAATAGGATTTTGGTTTGCTCAATGCTGTCAAAAATTAAGTTGGAGGGGTCGTCAGCGAGCGAGACAACGAATAGAGTATCCCCCACTACTAGCGTTTCCGTTATCTGTATATATAGTATTTGTACCAAATGTCATAACCTTAGATATGGCGTTTCCATAACCGCTATAAGAGATATGATAAAATCCGCTACTTCTAGCCCCGGTGAGAGATTGGGCATAAATATTACCGGACCGTACGAAATAAATTGGCGATGTTCGTATCTTAAATAATCCGTCGTCTGAATATGCGGAGCCGGACCCACTATATACCCCTTGCACTTCTAGCATATCGCGATATACATATAAGCCTGGTAATCTCCAGCCTTTTGGGCAAATTGAATTTTTGGTACTACCGGCAAGGGCAGCAGAATAATTATAATAGTTCCCGACGTGATAGTGGGCACAATCGGTATGTCCAGCATTTTGACATTCGCCTAGTGAATTATATTTAATATCTGTAGTATCGGAATTTGATGTATAGTAATAGATATTGCCAAGGTCGGCAGAGTATGGCTCAGTATGACTATTCTGCCATTTTGATACAGTGTCTACAGTAGAGTTTATTGGTTGCCAAGTAGCAGATTCGTTTAATGTTTCCCACCCCAAATCTGTATCCCAGTGAGTATAAGTTCTGCTACTATCTAGATCTAGATCTAAATTTTGCGTCATCCAACATTGCCCGTCTTTTAGTTTGGCTACCCAATATACTTTATTGTCTCTTGCATCTATTAATTGTAGTTCCGATTCTTCTATATCTACGTTATTACATATATCATGTGTCATATCCTGCATTTTAAAGTATCCATTATACATTTCTGCACCTGAAGCGATAAATGAGTCTAATAGACTCATGGGTGCTACGTTAGTTACTGCAGTAAAGTTAATAGTCCCAGTATATGCTCCACTAGGTTGAGCTT
>CAYOTX010000009.1:0-32530 GCA_964407015.1 uncultured Candidatus Saccharibacteria bacterium | reverse complement strand
TAGCATACACTAAGTATCCATCTTTATCATTACAAATCGTATTAATTTCTGTAGTGCCAATATCTCTAAGTTCTTGTCCACTTACCATACTGGCAGTATGCTCTGCTGTAACATTGCCAGATAAGGTACAAGAAGTAGGTAGATTAATCCTAACACTGTCTGCAGAACTATTCATTGCAGAAGAATAAAAAGAACTTAACACTAAAGCAGAGACAACTAAGATAGGTAAACTAACTAAAAGAATATTGCGGAAAGCATAGTAGAAGAAATCTGTATAATTATTTGTTTTATTGCTATGGCTCATATATGTATTACCCTGTTTAGTTATTTGGTCTTTGTGATGCCATTTTGTGTAAACGGGGTATATTACAAAAATGGCACCGCAAGGGGTGCAACAGCTTGATTATTTCGCTAGTACTATGGTTAGACTACCAAACAAACAGCTTCCTTACGGCGCCATTTATATTTGGTAACCTAATAATATACTAAAAACACTAGCGGTTTTTCATAATCAAACTGTTGCACCTTTATTGTAGCATAAAAATAATTTTATTGACAATAAAAAAGAGCGGCAAAACCGCTAATCCTTAGCATAACTAGGCTATACTGTTATAGTATCATACTTATGTTAATTTGTCAACTATTCCACAATATTCTATGGTGCCCGCGAAGAGACTCGAACTCTTACACCGGTGAAGGCACTAGCACCTGAAGCTAGCGCGTCTACCAATTCCGCCACGCGGGCATGGGGTAATTATACCATAAAAATCCCCCAAGCGAAATGCTCGGGGGAAGACCAGAGAAAGTAAAAGGTGGATGAATTGAGCGATTTGGAAGGTGATCGTGAACATTGTATATAGAGATAGGAGGTGGCATGAGAATGTTGTGTGCTCTGCGTTGACTATGTTTCAACGTCGCTTCCTCTGATCGGGAAAGTCAAGGTGCTTTGCTTATTATAGCATACTTTTGTGATTTTTGCAAGAGGTGGTATAATTTCGATATAGATTGGAGGTAGAATGATAAAAGTTAATTTCAATGCAGAGGTAGATCAGGAAAAGGCGCAGAGGATTTTGGCGGAAATTAAGAAAGATGCGATGGGCGGATGGTTGGAGCTTCCAAAAAAATATGATATGGGGGAGTTTGCCCGAATAAAAGAGGCGGCGGCAAAGATTAATGAAGAAAGTGAATATTTGGTATGTATTGGAATTGGTGGATCGTATTTGGGCCACAGGGCGGTGATAGAGGCGCTTAGGCCAAAATCTGAAACAAAGATTATTTATGCAGGTAATTCGCTGAGTAAACGCGAGCTAGAATGGGCGCTAGAAAAAGTAGGGGACCATGATTTTTCTATTAATGTGATTTCGAAATCTGGTACGACTTTGGAGCCGGCGATAGCGTTTGAGGCGTTTAAAAAGAAATTAATTGAAAAATATGGCGCGGAAGAAGCGATGACGCGGATATATGCTACGACGGATGCTAGGCGTGGGGCTTTGCATGACGAAGCGGTAGAAAATGGCTATACAAGATTTGTGGTGCCGGATAATATTGGGGGAAGATATTCGGTGCTGACTGCGGTAGGTTTGCTGCCAATGGCGGTGGCGGGGGTGGATATTTCTAAACTACTGGAAGGTGCGGCGGAGGCCGTGGAAACAGCAGTGGAGCCAGCCTTGAACTACGCCTATATGCGTTATACTTTGGATAGCAAGGGCTATGATACGGAGATGTTTGCTAGTTTTGAGCCAGCTACGGTATATTTTAACGAATGGCTAAAACAATTGTTTGGCGAAAGTGAAGGGAAGGAAAAACGGGGAATTTTGCCGGATTCGTTGATTTATTCTACGGATTTGCATTCTTTGGGGCAATATATTCAAGACGGGCGAAGAAATTTGTTTGAAACGATTATAGATTACCCGACGGATGATTTGAATGCAAAAATTGTGGCGGCGGTAAGGATAGCACATACAGAAGGTGGAATACCGGTACTGAATATTAGTGTGCCTTCGTTTGATGAGAAGGGGTTCGGGGAATTGATTTATTTCTTTGAATTAACCTGTGCGGTGAGTGCGAAGTTGATTGGCGTGAATCCGTTTGACCAGCCAGGGGTGGAGAAGTATAAGCTAGAGTTGCGTAAATTGCTAAAATAACTAAAAAGCATAATTCATTATATTTCGGAAGCTTCGCAATGTGATAGAGATTTTATCACATTGCTTCGCCCCTTCGGCGGCAAGAATCTGCCAAAGGCAGATTTTGCCTTTATGTTTCTTAATATAATGAATTATGCAATATTTATTTTTTAACTATTGTGCCGGCTTTGCCTTGTAGAGCTTCACTTAGGTGTTCTATGTCGGTGATGATGCTGGTGCGATCTTTTTTGCTGGCGAATTTCATGGCGGCTTCTACTTTGGGGAGCATAGAGCCGGCTTTAAATTGATTGTGCCTGCGGTAATTTTCTAATTCTTTGATGGTGACTTTGTGGAGAGCGGTTTGCTCTGGGGTGCCGTAGTTGACAAAAACGTTAGGTACGGCGGTGACAGAAACAAAAGTGTCGGCTTTAGTCTCTTCGGCGAGTTTTTCGGCGGCGTAATCTTTGTCTATAACAGCGTCTACGCCTTTTAATCTCTTGAGAACTTTAGTGCGAGTGACTGGAATACCACCGCCGCCAGCAGCGATTACAATAATGCCGTCTTTGACGAGTTCTAGGATAGTGCGTTTTTCTACGATATCGATAGGTTTAGGACTAGCTACTACGCGACGCCAGCCACGGCCAGAATCTTCTTTGACTGTCCAGCCGGTGACTTTGGCTAAAGCTTTGGCTTGTTTTTCGCTGTAAAATTGGCCAATGGGCTTGGTGGGGTTTTTGAAAGCCGGATCGTCGCGGTCTACCACTATTTGAGAAATAATGGTGGCGACTTTGGCTTTCTTGCCATTTTTGGCAAAAGCATTATTGATAGCCTGGGTAAGCCAATAGCCAATTTGGCCTTGACTCATGGCTACAGCAGTTTCTAGTGGCATGGCCGGAGCTTTTTCGGTAGAAGCTTGTTCTTCGTGGATCAAGATATTGCCAACTTGTGGGCCATTGCCGTGTGCGACAATGATTTCATATTTGCCTGCTAAACTTGCAATAACTTCGCCAACTTCAGTGGCGACTTTTTTCTGGGCTTCGGCGGTAGCTTCACCGTTTTTTTGTAAAGCATTGCCGCCGAGTGCTAAGACTATGCGTTTTTTCATATAATAATTATAGCATTTTATTGCTTGTGCTTAAAATAAACTTAATATATAATATATAGTAAGTAAAAAGGGTGAAAAAATGGATTTTTTTGGGAGAGATTTCTTAAGAATTCTAGACTTTAGCGAAGACGAACTTCGTTATATGCTAGCTACAGCAAAGAAATTTAAAGAACTAAAAAAGGCGGGGCGGGCACATAAGATTTTTCCAAATAAAAATATTGCGATAGTGTTTGAGAAAACTTCCACGCGGACTAGGTGTTCGTTTGAAGTTGCAGGATATGACTTGGGAATGGGGGTAACATATTTAGATCCAACTGGTTCGCAAATGGGACATAAAGAATCTATTGCGGATACGGCGCGGGTATTGGCGCGGTTGTATGATGGAATAGAATATCGTGGATTTGGACAAGACATTGTCAATGATTTGGCGAAATATGCAGATGTGCCGGTATGGAATGGCCTGACGACGGAATGGCACCCAACGCAAGCACTGGCGGACTTTATGACTTTGGAGGAACATTTTGGTAGACTAAAAGGATTAACTTTAGCATTCGTGGGAGACACACATAATAATGTGGCTAATTCATTGATGGCGATGAGTGCTAAGATGGGAGTGAATTTTATCGCTTGTGGGCCAGAAAGTTTGAAGCCGTCTGATGAGGTGTTGGCGGAGTGTTTACCAATAGCTGAGAAAAATGGTTGTACAATTACGGTAACTAATAATATCGCTGAACTAGACGGCAAGGCAGACGCTATTTATACAGATGTATGGGTATCTATGGGCGAGGATAAAGAAAAATGGGGCGAGAGAATTGATTTACTACGGCCATACCAAGTAAATATGGAAATGATGAATCGGGCTAAACCGACTACGGTGTTCTTACACTGTCTACCGTCTTTTCATGATTTGAATACTAAAGTTGGAAAAGAAATAAATGAAAAATTTGGTTTGACAGAAATGGAAGTGACGGACGAAGTATTTGAATCGGAAAGATCTATCGTATTTGACGAAGCAGAAAATCGCATGCATACAATTAAAGCAGTAATGTTCTTAACGCTATATAAAAAGGAGGAAAATAAGTGAAAAGTTCAATTGCTAATTTTAGCGAAATCAAATCTTTGAAAAAAGTGTTGATGCATAGGCCAGGTGAGGAGTTTTTGAATTTGACTCCGAATACCTTGGAAAGATTGTTGTTTGACGATATCCCATACTTAAAAATTGCGCAACAAGAACATGACGCCTATGCTAATGCTTTGCGTGCGGAAGGTGTAGAAGTGGTGTATTTGGTAGATCTCGCAGCTGAAGCTTTGGAAGCGGGTGGCCGCATAGTGCGGAAAAAGTTTTTGGAGCAGTTTATTGCCGAGGCTGGCGTAACTTCACCAAAAGTAGCAAAACATTGTTTTGACTTTTTAAATGCGATCAAAGATACCAAAGAGATGATTCGCAAATGTATTGCTGGTATTGATATTTCAGAATTAAAGAAATTGGGTAAAGTATCTGGGTTTTATGCAACGCGCGATACTGGTAGAATGATTATCGATCCAATCCCAAATTTGTATTTCCAACGTGATCCAATGGCTACGATAGGTTATGGCGCAACACTACATAAAATGTGGTCGGTGACTAGGACGCGCGAGTCTATCTTTATGGAATATGTATATCAATACCACCCATTTTATGAAGATACTAAATTGTATTATGATCGCGAAGAGCCGTATTGCATTGAAGGTGGCGATATCCAGGTACTGTCTAAAGAAGTAGTGGCAATTGGTATTTCGCAACGCACCGAACCAGATGCGATTGCAGACTTTGCGCGTAGATTATTTAAAGATAAGAAAAATGAATTTAAATATGTGTTAGCAATAGATATTCCAGATGAGCGCTCTTTCATGCATCTAGATACCGTGATGACACAAGTAGACGTAGATAAGTTTGCGGTACAAGATGCGATTATGGATATTTCTACAATTTATGAAATTAGTGCTGGACGGGGCGGTGAAATTGAGATTGTAGAAATACATCAAAGTTTGCAAAAGGTATTAGAGAAATATCTACACTTGAACAAAGTGGAATTAATTAAATGTGGTAATGGCAAGCGAATCGATGCAGAACGCGAGCAATGGAGCGATGGCGTGAACTTGCTTTGTGTACGACCGGGTGTGGTAATTGCATATGATAGAAACTATGTGACGAACCAAACTTTGAAAAAACATGGCGTAAAAGTAATTGAAATTCCGAGTTCAGAATTATCGCGCGGGCGTGGTGGCTCGCATTGTATGGCGATGGCGCTCGTCAGAGAGGAGGATTAGCGAGGAAACTAACAATAGGCTATTTTGGTGGGAATAATATTAACTTAATAAGGAACGAAAATGTTTAGAAAGAAAAATCGAAGCAAAAAACGCAGTCGTGCAATGCTGTCAGCATATTCGATTATTATGATTTTAATCATTTTGCTTGGTATTTTGTCACATGTGTTGCCAAAAGCCAAGTACATGGCGGCACCTTCAGAAGAGGATGCGGCTAGTATAGAAGTTGGGCCAGGCGAATGGGAAGGTGAAATGCCGGCTGGTGGTCCAGCAGAGCTAAATGGCGAGGCGCCAGCTAAGCCGAACGAGACGGCTTTGCCGGAAGGTGAAAGTTTTGAGCCTGCGGTGGGCGACGAAGTGACCAGTGAAAATACGCCGGCACCCAAGATGGTGCAAGATGGTGAAGTATCTAGCGATGAAACGAGTAATCGTACGGCAGAGAGTGAGACCGTTTTTGCCGGTGAAGAGGTAACAAACGGTACAGAAACTACCGGGGAAGCCGTGCTTATCTCTGAGACTAAAGCCGAGCCAGAGACTTTTGATAGTAAAGAAGCTTGTGAAGAAGCGCATGGCGAAGATGGCTGTGTGATTGTGGATGGATCTGGTGTAGAAGGGGCGCAACTTTATCAAGTGTTGATGGCTCCGATACTCGGATTTGAAAATGCAATCGATGTGTGTATTTTCGTTATGATCCTAGGCGGATTCTTGGCTATTATGGCAAAGACTAAGGCGCTAGAAACTGGGATTAAAATCTTGGTAAAGAAAATGCATGGCAAAGAATATTTGTTAATCTTGACGTTGATGCTGATTTTCTCGGTAATGGGTACGACCTATGGATTTCTTGAAGAAAGCGTAGGGTTCTATGTGCTAATCGCGGCAACAATGTTTGCGGCAGGGTTGGATCCATTGGTGGGTGTAGCAACAATTCTTCTAGGCGCAGGTGCTGGTGTGCTTGGCTCTACGATTAACCCATTTGCGACTGGTGTGGCTGTATCCGCTATGAAAGATGCCGGAATTGAGTTTAACCAAGGTACGGTGATTTTGATTGCGGTAGTACTGTGGCTCACAACTTTGGCAATTGCGGCGTTCTTCGTGATAAAGTATGCCAAAAAAGTGCAACGGGATAAAGGTTCTACATTCCTAAGTTTGCGTGAGCAGGCGGCAGCCGAAAAGAAATATGCAAAATATTTGCAAAGTAAAGATGATAATCTGAAACTAACAGGTAAGCAGATTGCTTCGTTAGTGTTATTTGCGCTAACGTTTGTGGTGATGATTGTCGGGTTTATACCATGGGGCGATTTTGGAATTACGTTCTTTGATGACTGGACTGGTTGGCTGACTGGTGCATCGCTTGGTAACTGGTGGTTCTACGAAGCGGCACTGTGGTTCTTGCTGATGTCTATCTTGATTTCTATTATTAACCGCAATGGCGAACATGGATTTATTGACACGTTCATTGATGGTGCGGATGATATGATTGGGGTAGTATTGGTGATCGCGGTAGCGCGTGGTGCTTCGGTGTTGATGGCGCAGACTTCTCTTGATAACTTTATCGTGGTAAACGCGGCGACATGGCTAGCGTCTTTGCCGGAGATGGCGTTTGTGCCTTTGAACTACTTGCTCCATGTGGTGCTTTCGGTATTGGTGCCATCGTCCTCTGGACTTGCTACGCTATCTACGCCAATTATTACGCCTGTGGCGGCGCAGCTTGGCTATAGCACCAACGTAGCGGCTATGACTATCGTAGCGGCCAATGGTTTGGTGAATTTGATTACGCCAACTTGCGGTGCGATTATGGCAGGTTTGGCACTGGCAAAAGTGGATTACTCTACTTGGTTTAAGTGGGGGATTAGAGTGGTGGCCTGTATCGCGATAGTGAATATAATTGTGCTTTGCTTATTCTCGCTTTAGAGTCGCACTTTAATAAAAAGTGGCCCCCGCGGGGTCACTTTTTGTGGTACAATATACTTATGGATAAATTATCGTATGATGGGCCGATAGTTTTGGCAATCTTAGATGGGGTGGGTCTGGCGCCAGATGGATCAGGCAATGCAGTGAGCAAGGCGAGGACTTCTTTCTTGGGGCGAGCGGCGCGAGAATATCCACATATTGCGCTAGATGCTTCTGGTGAAGCGGTAGGCTTAGTGGCTGAACAAATGGGAAACTCTGAAGTAGGACATAATACGATGGGTGCTGGTCGGGCAATAAAACAGGGTATTGCACGGATAAACGAAGCATTTGATACGGGCGAAATATTTAAATCTAATGCTTGGAAGGGGGCGATTTTAAGGGTACTAAGCAAGGAAGGGCAAGATAATCTTGACAAAAATAGTAATTCGTGGTATAATGGAGAGATAAACCAGCGAACTTTACATTTCGCAGGAATCTTTTCTGATGGTGGGGTGCATAGCCATATTTCACATTTAGAACAAATGGTGGCACGGGCTTATCGTGATGGCGTGCGGCGAATGCGTGTACACGCGATATTTGATGGGCGGGACGTAGCTCCTCAGGCGGAGCCGAAGTATATTCAACGTTTTGAGGCTTTTGCAACGCAATTTCCGGATGCGGATATTAAGATTGCATCTGGTGGCGGAAGAATGACGACTGCATCGGATAGGTACGAGAACGATTGGCAAATGGTGGCGCGTGGTTGGGACATGATGGTAAATGGAGAAGCGGACTATTACTTTAAATCTGCCGAGGAAGCAATTTCTATTTTGCGGAGAGTGCATCCTGGTGTGCAAGACCAAAATTTGCCTGCTTTTGTAGTAGTGGACAATGATGAAAAACCGGTGGGAAAAATCGAAAAAGGTGACGCATTAATTTATTTTGATTTTCGAGCGGATCGGGCGATAGAAATTGCAATGGCATTTACTTATTGGGATTTTCCGTATTTTAATCGGGGAAATTATACGCCGGATGATGTATATTTTGCGGGGATGACGGAGTATAATTCTGACACGCATGTGCCGGAGCATCGCTTGGTGGAGCCGGTAGCGATAAGCGAAACTTTGAATAGATTTTTGGGCGAGCGGGGCGTGTCGCAATTAGCGGTGAGCGAGACAGTGAAGTTCGGGCATGTGACGTATTACTTCAATGGCAATAGCTATGAAAAGGCAGCAGGGGAAGAACATGTGCAAATAGATTCTTACACTGAGCCTTACGAGACGCGGCCCTGGATGCGGACGGCGGAAATTACGGATAGAGTGATTGCTGAAGTGCCAAATTATAAGTTTGTGCGATTGAATTTTCCGGGTGGTGATATGGTGGGGCACACGGCAGATATGGAAGCGACGATTGTGGCGATGGAGGCGATAGATTTGTCGCTGGCTAGGATTGCGGCAAAAGTAGATGAATTGGGTGGGGCGTTAGTAATTGTGGCGGACCACGGTAATGCAGAAGAACTACTAGATGCAAACGGCGCGAAGAAAACTTCGCATACCACGAATAAAGTGCCGTGTATTATTTATGATAATACAGTGAACAAAGTGAAATATAGGCTGGCGCCGGTATATAATCCAGGCTTGGCTAATATCGCGGCGACAATGGCAGTGTTATTAGGACAAAATGATTATCCTGAAAGTTGGGATGCGTCGCTGATTGAGATAAAATAGTTTTTGTTTTGTGCTATAATTGGGGCATTATGATTACGAAAGCTATTATTCCAGTTGCGGGGTGGGGTACGCGGCGTTTACCGATTACCAAAATTATTGAAAAATCAATGTTGCCGGTGGGAAATCGGCCGTTGGTGGATTATTCAGTGCAAGATTTAATCAAAGCGGGTGTAAAAGATATCTATATGGTGATATCTAATGTGGAACCGTGTCAGGTGCAGGAGTTTTATAAGGATAATTTGGCGCTTAATCAATATTTGATTGATCGTGGTAAGGAAGATAGATTGAAACTAGCTAAGACTTTGCCAGATGATGTGACAATTCATTATACTGTGCAGGATCCGGCGGCGAAGTATGGAACAGCGGTGCCGATAGCGATGGTGGTGGAAGAATATAGTATAGATGAGCCGGTACTGGTATTTATGGGTGATGATTTTATTTGGAATCCGGGTGGTGAAAATGCGGCAGAAGCTTTGATAAAGGCAGCCGGTGAGAATGAAAGTGCGATACTGGGCGTAGAAATACCGCTAGAAAAAGTAGAAAAATATGGGGTACTCGCGGCGGAAGATGGAAAATTGACTCATGTAGTAGAGAAGCCAAAGCCAGAAGAAGCGCCAAGTAATTTGATAAATGTGTCTAAATATATTATGACACCAGATTTATTGCAGCGAATTGTAAAATATGTGCATGAAAATGATTTTGGACCGCTAGATCAGGAATATTTGGTGACTGACCCGATAGATGCTTATATTAAAGATGGTGGCGTAATGCGTGTGGCACCTACGAATGGTGAATACCTAGATGGTGGCTCGGTGGAAGGGTGGCTACATGCTAATGAAGTGGTCTGTGGAAGCTAACAATATTTATATTACATAATTCACTGTATTTCGGAAGCTGCGCAATGTGATAAATTAAAAATTTTATCACATTGCTTCGCCCCTACGGCGAAAAAATCTGCCTTTGACAGATTTTTTCTTTATGTTCCTCAATACTAGTGAATTATGTAATAGTATCTAACTTTTAGTTTCGCCCATTTCCTTAGCCATACGTTCAAGTTTTCTGAAGTCGGTTTTGTTGGCTTTGGTGAGCGGGAGATCGTCTAAGAAAATAACTTTTTTCGGAAGTTCATAATCTTTCAAAGTGATACGGCGACGGCCGAGATTAAACGGTTCGGAGGCTTTATTGATGATTTGCTGACGAATATCGTTATTGTGGCCAACGCCATCGTTGGTGACGACAAAAGCGTAGGCGGCAAGCTTTAGCTTGGAGTCTGGGCCTTTTACGACGTAGCATTTTTTGACGAGCTCGGATTTAGAAACGGCGGCACGAACGACTTCGTAGTAAACTTTGGCGGGGAGATTATTGATAAAGAAAGTGGCGCGCCCAACTAAAGTGATGAAGCCGGTTTCGGTAACATAGGCGAGATCGCCGGTTTTGACGAATCTTCGGCCGTGGATTGTGATGATTTTGTCGTCGGTGAGTTCGGGGCGATTGTAATAACGGCTGAGGATGTGTTTGCCGGTGACATAGAGAATACCGGTTTTACCAAAGTTTAGCTCTTCGCCGGTGTCTGGATCTAGTACCATGGTGTGAACGCCGGCTGGGATTTGGCCGACGGAATCCGGATTGTAAGTGCGATTGCCGACAGCGGTAGAAATAAGACCGAGGGCTTCGCCTACGCCGTAGCCGTTACTGATTTTGATATTTTTAAGGCCGCGAGATTTGAAGAAATCTAGGGCCGCGAGAGAGGCGGACTTTTCTAGGCGTTCACCGCCAGAGGCAAACATTTTGAGGTCAAAAATATCCGTATCTTCTTTAAGAGTAGGCATAACTTCGAGAAGTGGCGGAATACCGAAGATGGTGTTGGGGTTTTTGCCGATGTAGTAATCTAGATTGGTGTCGTCTATATCTGGGGTGAAGATGACTTCACCACCACCACAGATGGGGGCAAGCACGGAGACTACTAGGCCATAAGGGCAATCAAGATGGACGTAGCTCATCCAGGAGTGGAGCTCTTTGTCCCACATTTTGACGTCTGAGGCAACTTTGGAATAAATGGCGGAGGCGATAAGGGCTTTATTGGTAAAGACCATTGGTTTAGGCCCGGAAGTGGAGCCAGAAGTGAAGGAAATAAGCGCCTCGCGATTGGCCGAAAAAGTGTGGCGCGGAATATGGCCGTGGTGTTTTTCGGCAATTTTAGTGATAGGTTGATGACCGTTTAATAAAAAGCCATCTAGAGCGTGGAATTCGATATCCTCTAGTTGTTCGTCGTCTGGACCGGCTTCATCTACGGTGCGGCCGTCTAGATTAATAATGTGTTTAACCGATTTGGCGTCGTGTTTTAAATCTTTGATACGTTTATCGGTGGCTTTGTAAGTGATGAGAAGTGGAGAATTGAATTCGTCTAGATAGTGGAGTAAGGTGTCGCGAGCAGTTTTTTCGTCTAAGAAAGCCACAATAATACCGAGGCGGTTGGCGGTGAAAAAAATCAGGATGTTTTCGTACATACTACGGCCAGTAGCAACAGTGATGATGTCGCCCTTTTTAAGGCCGAGTTCTAGGAAGGCTCTGGCGAGAGTTTTGATGTCTTGCTTTAGCTCGCGGCGGGTGAAGTCTAGCTCTTTTTGATTGGCTACGACGTCGTCGTTGTGGCCAAAACTGGACAAATTAAATAATGCTGATGCGCTGATGGGCGGGACTAATGGGTCGCGCTTCTGATGTTTGATTTTTAACATATACCTCCTGTTAAGATTATTTTATCATATTTTAGACCTGGTTATGGTATAATCTTAAGCATAAGTAATTTGAAAGGAATTTATTAATGCAACCAAATGGAAATATGCCAGGAGCGGGTCGGTCGGTGGCTGGGGCGCCGGTGAGTAATGTAAATGCTAAGCCTGCACCTGCGTCTACGCCTGCGCCAAAGCCAGTAGAGCCGGCGTTTGGTAATGGTGGGTCGGTAGTAGAAGGTAAAGGTGGTAAAAAAACTGGCTGGATATTGGCTGTAGTGTTTTTACTGATTGTTGCGGCTGGTGGGGTTGGCTTTGGCGTATGGGCGATGATGGATGGCAATGCACAGAAAGATGCTCTAAATTCGCAGATTAGTGCCCTGAAGCAGCAGAATAATGATTTGCAGGATAAATTAGACAATGGTGGTGATGCTATTATAAATATAGATGCCGATGGTAATGAGGCAAACACGGCGGATTATATTTATGTGGGGGAGTGGGGATTAAAGATAAAAATACCGGAACTGCTGAAGGGTAAAATAAGTTATATATTCACAGGGGAGTCTGTTGAGATAATTGACGAAAGTGGTTTTGGCGTAGATAGTGCAGTAATTAGAGATGGTGAATATTTGAAAATATTTAGATCTGAAGCTGGGGAAGTGGATTTCGAGAATTGTGAGGTTAGTTGTACCGAACTTTTTGCGACTATCAATGGGTTTGATTATTCTGGTACAATTATAGGGAGCGACCTATCTGGTCCTGATTTTGAAGCTTTAAAAGAGATGGCCTCAGCTGATAGTTTTTCTGCGATTTGACGGGAAAATAAAATAAAAAATAGCAAATTAGCACTCTTGCATTGTGAGTGCTAATTTGCTACAATAGAGGTATTATGCAAGAAGAATTTAGTGAAATAATGAATCGGTTGAGTGAAAATGCGCGGTTTGCGCTGCAAAAGGCGGATTTTTACAGTAAAAGATACAATAATGGCTATATGGGGACGGAGCATTTACTGCTTGGTATTATGAGTATAGATATGTCTACTGGGGCAAAAATAGTGCGCGAAGAGGGGGCGACTTTGGATGAGGTAGAAAAAGCGCTGAATAAAACAGCGGTAGAAGTACCGGGTAGTGATATGGCGATGATGTCGCTATCTGAGGCGGTGATTTTGACGCTCCGAATGGCGCAAAACTATACACGTGAGCAGGGACTAACCGTGATAGGCACTGAGCATATATTATATGCGTTGCTTTCTCAGCCAAATTCGCGAGCTTCGCTAATATTGACTGGACTAAAGGTGGATACAGAAAAACTACTAGATGAAATTGAGGACTTGGTGGAAGAGCAAACCAAGGATGAGAAAATTAAAGCCGAAAAAGCGAAATATTTAAAAAAGTCGCCTCTGAAATTTTTGACAAGATACGGGAAAGATTTAACAGAAGAAGCGAAAGCCGGAAAACTGGATACCGTAATAGGGCGCGAAAACGAAATAGAACGAGTAGTAACGGTGCTGTCGCGGCGGACAAAATCTAACCCGGTACTAATTGGTGAGGCGGGTGTAGGTAAAACGGCAATCGTAGAAGGTTTAGCGACTAGAATTGCTAAGAACGAAGTGCCTGGAAATTTGATCGGCAAACATATTTATCAAGTGGACTTATCTTCTGTGGTGGCGGGGACAAAATTCCGTGGGGAATTTGAAGAAAGAATCAAAGGAATTATTGATGAAGCTACGGGTGATGACTCGGTGCTGTTATTTATTGACGAAATTCATTTGCTTAGCGGTGCGGGATCTAGTGAGGGAAGTATGGATGCGGCGAATATCTTAAAACCAGCGCTGGCCAGAAATTCTATTAATTTGATTGGCGCAACAACGCTGGATGAATATAGGAAATCTATCGAAAAAGATAAGGCACTTTCTAGGCGGTTTCAAACTGTAATGGTAGAGGAGCCATCGGCGGCGGTGACGCTTAGAATTTTGAAAGGTATTAAAAAACACTACGAAAAACATCACGGCGTAGTAATACCGGATGAAATTTTGGAAACGGCGATTACGATGAGTCAAAGGTATATTAATGATAGGTTTATGCCGGATAAGGTGATAGATGTGATAGACGAGGCGAGTGCGATAGCTAAGGTGGCGGCAGATAAAAAAGGTGGCGGCAAATATAAGAAGATGAAAATTGAAAAAGCGACGCTGGAGAATAAGATTTCTGATGCAGCGGAGAAAGAGGACTATGAAAAAGCTGCAAATTTGAAGACGGAACTCGCAAAGCTGGAACAAGAAATTAAGAAGCTAGAAAAAGCCGGTGTAAAAGAAACAGAAAATCCGACACTTACGGAAGGGAATTTAGCAACGGCGGTATCACTGAAAACTGGAATACCGGTGAGTAAAGTGCACGGGTCGGAAATGAAGATGCTGATAAACCTAGAGGATGAGCTGAAAAAATCGATTATTGGACAAGATGAAGCGGTGGGTGCAGTAGCTAAGGCGATACGACGTGGTCGAAGTGGGATTGCAGATTCTAGACGTCCGATCGGTTCGTTTTTATTTATGGGACCGACTGGCGTAGGTAAAACGGAACTAGCACGAGTAATAGCGCGTGAAGTGTTTGGCGGGGAAAACGCGTTGGTAAAAATAGATATGAGCGAATTTGGCGAAAAACACAATGTGTCGCGGCTGGTAGGTGCGCCAGCAGGATATATTGGTTATGATGATGGCGGTAAACTAACTGAAGCAGTGCGACGGAAGCCTTATTCGGTAATCTTATTTGATGAGATTGAAAAAGCGCATCCTGATGTATTCAATTTGCTTTTGCAAATTTTAGAAGATGGAGTATTAACGGATGGGCAGGGTAGTAAAATTAAGTTTAATAATACGATAGTGATTTTGACTTCCAACTTGGGTTCGGCAGATATGTATAGAGAATCGGAACTTGGCTTTGCGGCAAAGACGGCAAAGGACAAAAAAGCTTTGGTAGAAGAATATGAGGAAAATAAATCTTATGCGATGAAGGCGTTGAAAAAAGTGATGCGGCCGGAACTAATTAATAGGCTGGATAATATATCGGTATTCCATGCGCTGACACGGAAAAATGTAGAAAAAATATTTGATAATTTGATTTCTGATCTCAGGAGAAGGTTGGCTACTAAGGGAATCGGTATAAAGATAGACGAAAAAGCGAAAGATTATTTAATTAATGAAGGTTATGATCCAAAAAATGGAGCAAGACCATTGCGTAGAAAGATTGAAGACGAAGTAGAATCGCTACTTTCTGAAGAAATTATTGCCGGAAACCTGCAAAAAGGCGATATCCCGACTTTGAAATTAGTAAATAAGAAATTAAAATTAGTTAAGGAGTAAAATAATGAAAAATTATTTAGTGCCTACGGTGGTGGAAGAGACCAATAAGGGCGAGCGAGCGTACGACATTTATTCGCGGCTTCTAAATGACAGAATTATTTTCTTGGGTGAAGACGTAAATGCGCATACGGCAAATTTGGTAGTGGCGCAGCTACTATATTTGGCACACGAAGATTCTAAAAAACCTATTAAACTATATATTAACTCACCTGGTGGGTCGGTATATGATGGCCTTGCGATAATTGATACGATGAACTATATTGAACCAGATGTAGAAACAATAGGAATAGGATTACAGGCTTCGATGGGGGCGATGCTGCTTTCTTGTGGGGCGAAAGGTAAGAGATATTGTTTGCCAAACTCACGCATTATGATACACCAGCCGTCTAGCGGTACAGAGGGGAAAATTACGGATCAGGAAATTATGCTAAAGGAAGGTATTTTCCTAAAAAAGCGACTAGCGGAAATTTTTGCGAAAAATACTGGTAAAGATATGAAGCAAGTAGAAAAAGATATGGATCGCGATAATTGGATGAGCGCGGAAGAAGCGAAAGAATACGGCATAATTGATGAAATTATAAAATAGAGTAGAGAAATAAAGCTTTATAAAGTTTGTAAATGTTTATAAAGTTTTGGTGAAATAAGAATAAAAATTTTGCGTTGGAATTTGATGGTGCTTGTGGTAAAATAATAGCATGATAGAAGGTAGGGTGCGGAGAAATAAAATGGGCCCGATATTGTGGCTGGTAGTTTTGTTGGTAATTCTAGTGGGGCTAGGGGTATGGCTGGTGGTGACGAAAATTAATGAAGAAAATAAAGCTGGCTTAGATGTAGAAGAAGACGTTGTGGTCGACGATATGGATGCGGTAATAAAAGTGGAGCCGGATGCTTCGTCTGGGACTGGTGCTAGTGGAAGTGGAGAAAACTAATGCTTAATGTTTGGAGGAAGATTAGTAAAAGACAGCCACGGGTTTTTGGAGTATTCTATGTTTTACTGACTATAATTGCTTGTATAGTAATTGGTGGTAGCTCGAATGCGAACGCAGAGTCGAAATATCGTTTTGATATTTATATTCACGCTGATTATAGTATCACTAATTGCAGAGTTAGTGGTGATGATGTAGTGTGTAATTTTAATGTGATACCAGACAAAGATTTGAATAAACAAGAAGGCTTCGGAAATCCTCCCAGCCAGAAGTTATATATAGATATAGAGCCAACAAATAATTCTTATATGAAAAAAGTTAATGAAGCATATTTGGGATATTGGCAACCTTGGAATGAAAAATTGCAAGATAGGCAAACTCCTAGCTATACGATTAGGGCGAAAAAAGGTAATTTGAATAAAAAAGAGATAAAAGGTGATATTACTACTGTAGAATATACAACAGAACTTTGTTTCCGTGTTGATTTGCATTGGAATGATATAGGAAATGGATATGTAACGCATGGTATTAGCGATTTTTGTAGGGACATTAAGGCAAGTGAGACGGTGTCTTCAAAATTTAAGGGTAAAACAAAATCTGGGTCTGTTTCTACCGGGTGGGTGGACGACTCTAAAACTAAAATTCGGTATATTCATGATTGTTCGATAACTGAAGGATGTGAAGCTGAGTTTGTACATTTGCTGAAAAGGACAGCCGGATACGGATCGGCTGATTACGAAATAAGTAGAACCTCGAACTATTGGAGACCTGGTGGGGTAGGGGTTGAGCCAAAAACATTAAAAGCATCGGAGGAATCTTTTGGTAGTGATGATAGTAAAACGGTGTATAAAGAAACGGTAAAATTAGTGCCTGGTCAAGTAGTTTGTGAATCTATGTATTTTAGAACCAATAGTGAAAATAGCCATAAAACTACTGGGGTTTGCGTGATGGCTTTGGGAGATGTGAATGCTGCCATTGATGAAGAAGTTAAAAATAATGAGATGGGTGGGAATTTTCAAAAGAAAGCATACGCCAAGCCAGACGATAACTTGACTTATCGGACAACTTACGATCCGACTTTGCAATATGCCTATTATTTAAAACCGCAATATATGAAGATTGACGATGGCAAGATTTTTATACCGGAATATCATTCAGCGATGTTAGGCTATGCATTTAATATACATAAAAGTAGTGATGATAGAAATTGGAATAATTCGTTTTCGGTAATGGGAACTAACTTTTGGCTGTCTAAGAATTATAGTTGGGATGCCGGCGACGACACTGAACGGATAGTAGATAATGATCATAAAGTTTATTCCAGCGAAGTGGGTAAGATTCTAATGGTGACTGCGAGAACTAATACAAATGATACTGTTAAAACTACGCCAGGCAATATTGCATTTTCGGAATATTCAAACAGTACCTTAACTAGAGTAGGGACTGGCGATATTCGCAGTAGTGCGGAGGTGTGGGTGCCGTATAATTTTTATAACGAAACGAGAATCACGGATGTAAATGATGTAATATATGCGGGCGAGGAAGCTAGTATAGACTATGAGATTATTACTGGGTTAAAGGAAAATAGTAAGTTGAACAATGCGAGATATGCGACCGTGGCAAAAAAGGCGAAATGGAAAGTGGAAGTGTGTTATGGTGAGGGGTATGAAAAGTGTTTTTGGAGTGAAGAAAAGAATGGCAATCTACATGAAGGCGAAGGAATGTATGATGAGGCGATCAAGAATGACAGTAGTACAAAAACGACAGTGAGTATTCCGGATTTGACGGCCGGAACAAAGGTGCGGGTGCGATCTGCAGTTTATCCAAAGGATAGTGGTGCGGATGATAATATAAAAGTAGATTATTATGATTCGAGTGACCCCAATACTTGGGCGTATTCAGAACCGGTGGAATTGGTAGTAGCCAAGAGGCCTAGTTTCCAAGTGTGGGGCGGAAGTGTGTACTCGGCTGGGAAAGTTGATATTCCGATTGCCAACAAGATTGAATATGGGCGTAGATTTGGATCTTGGGCGGAATTTGGCGTGATAGCAAATGGTGGAGTGACGGGTCTGGCTAGTGGCGCAGGGCTGGGATACGCAACGTATATTGGTGACACGATGTGGCCTAAATATAAATTTGATGAAGACGATCATTGGGGAAATAATGCTCCTTGGCTGACGTCTGAACAAAATAGTGGGGGGATTGGCGGAAATGATATTGATAGTGACAATTATTGTAAGATAAGCTTTTTGAGCTTTGCGAATATGTATTGTAATAGCAGTAATGGCGGTAATAGTAATTATGTAGGTGGATTAAATATGGGTGCTCCTTTGGATAGATTTGAGCTGATTTCGAGATTTGACGGAGGTGACACGGGGAGCGTAGTCGGAGAAATTAGCTTGAGCGGTGAAAGTGGAACAAAAATTGAAGAAGGAATATATTATTACCGTGGTAAGAATTCATTGATAATAACCGAAAGTGAAATTGATATGGGCAAAACTAAAGTTGTAAATTCTGATAATGACGTAAGAATAGCGGGAAATATAAAGTATCAAAATGATGGTTATGGGAGAATGGAAGATGTGCCAAAGGTGATAGTTTATACAAAAGGTAATATTGTGATCGATTGCCAGGTGCAACAAATTGATGCAGTGCTGATAGCTGAAAAAAATATCAGTACTTGTAATTCTGGCGATCAAAATGCGTGGCAAAATTCTACGCAGTTAAAAATTAACGGTGCAGTAATTGCGGATAATTTTACGCTAGAGAGGACTTATGGTGCGGCGACAATGTATAATTCTATGGTGCCGGCAGAGATTATAAATTATGATGCTTCCCTATATCTATGGGCGAATGGAAAATCCGATGTAACCAAGACTGGCAATATTGTTACGACCTATCAGACAGAATTATCACCAAGATATTAATAAATTGACTTTTAATAGATTATTTTACGATGGCGAATTTGTTTTTGCCTTTTTTAATGATAGCGGTTTGATTCAGCGCAATGTCTTCTGTAACTTTTGTGCCGTTGATAGAGATAGCGCCAGCAGAGATAAATTCGCGTGCTTTCTTTTTGGATTCAGCGAGGCCCGTGGTAATTAGTGCGTCTACTAAATTAATACTTTTTGAAATGGTAGGTAAGAAATTGGCGAATTCAGAGATTTCGTCGGTAGAGAAATCGGTAAAACCGGTGTTTTTATCAAACAGTAAATTGGTAAGATTTTCGATGGTATCGGCATTTTTTTTACCGTGGACTATTTCGGTGATCTTTTTGGCAAGGATTTTTTGAGCAAGTCTCTTTTCGGGCGCGGTTTGATGCTTTTGTAAGATATCTTCAATTTCTGGCTTATCTAGCAAAGTGTATATTTTAAGTAAATACTCTACGGAACTGTCTGGTTGGTTCAGCCAGAATTGATAGAAGTCGAAAATGGAGGTGTAATTACCGGAGCCATTGTCGGTGCCGGCTAGCCAGACGGCGTTGCCTTCGGATTTGCCGAATTTGCGGCCGGTAGCAGGGTCGATAACGAGTGGAGTGGACCAAACATCGGCGTCGGCGTCTTCTAGGCGCTTGATTAAATGAATACCGGAAGCGCAGTTACCGTATTGATCGGCGCCGCAAAGCTGTAATGATACACCGTGTTCGCGGAAAAGATGCAAAAAATCATAGCCTTGAATGAGGGTGTAGGAAAATTCGGCGTAGGAAATACCAGAGCCGCCTACGCCGATACGGTTTTGCACGAACTGGCGATCTAAAAGCTGAGTCATGGAAAAGGCTTTACCGACTTCACGAAGAAAATCTAGATAATTGATATTTTTGAACCAGTCGTAGTTATCGACCATAGTAAGATTGTCGGCCTGGACGATGCGCTCGATTTGGGCTTTGATGCAGGTTTTATTGTGCTCGATTTCGTCTAAAGTTTTGAGGTCGCGTTCGCCGTTTTCCTTAGGGTCGCCAATTTGGCCAGTTGCGCCACCGACTAATAAATATGGCTTGTAGCCGTGGCGTACAAAGCAAGCGCACATCATAAGGGCTGCGAGGTTGCCGATAGTAAGGGAATCGGCGGAAGGGTCGGCGCCCCAATAGAATTTTTTAGATGCGCGAGTGTCTAAAACTTTTGGATTTTTGATAGTAGCTTCGGCTTGAAAGCCACGATAGATTAATTCTTCAGATAGATTCATAAAATAATTTTAACATATTGCAAAAAGTAAAAAAAGTGCTTGACTTTTTTGCTGGAAGGGAGTAGAATTATAGGCATAAAGGTTATACATATCAAAATAAACATATGAAAGGAAACAAAATGAAGATTTTGAGGCGTAAGCGTATAGTGTTGGCGTCCGTTGTGTTTTTGGCCGTGACATTGTCGCTTGTGGGTCTGGCCAAAAGTATGGACTTGGGGGTGTTTGCACAAAACGAATATGGTTCGTACCAGCTGTTCTTTGATTTGAATGGTTGGGAATGGGGGGGGGAGTGTCCAAACTTTGGATTGTGGAACTACTGGGCCTAGCACCGGGTGCAACGTTACACTTCCTAATGGGCCATCATCTACGAATGAGGATAGTTATGTTTTTGCTGGTTGGGCAGATAGCGCTAATGCTACTGAGGCGCAATACAGTGCCGGCAGCAGCTTCTATATTAGGAAAGATACAACACTCTATGCCGTATATGAAGTGACTACACTTAGTTACCAAGTATATGGTGGGAATACTGCGAAGAGTACTTGTCGTAGGACTGTAAAAACTGGCGTATGTCAAGTGCAGCTAAAGACTTATGAACAAATGGTCGCTGAAGGTTTGCCTGAACGCCAAGGCTATACTTTCTTGGGTTGGTCAAGTACTTCTGAAGCCACGAGTGCACAGTATCAGCCCGGAGAACTTTATACTGTTGCGCCTGCAGCAAGCCCGTTATATGGGGTTTGGGGGGTCAAAGCAAGTACTTTCACCCTAAACTTTGACGCTAATGCTGGTAGTGATACTGTAACTAATATGCCTCAAACTCAAACTTATACTTCTTCTGATACGACTCATACCTTTACTGTCCCGACTACTAGACCAACTCGCCAAGGTTATACGTTCTTGTACTGGCTAGAAGACTTGCACTCTACGGAGCAGATTAATCCTGGTGCTCAAATAACTGTAGGCAACTCTTACGGTACAGTATTCACTAAGACTCTTTATGCAGTATGGAAAGAAAATAATACTTTCACCCTAAACTTTGACGCTAATGCTGGTAGTGATACTGTAACTAATATGCCTCAAACTCAAACTTATACTTCTTCTGATACGACTCATACCTTTACTGTCCCGACTACTAGACCAACTCGCCAAGGTTATACGTTCTTGTACTGGCTAGAAGACTTGCACTCTACGGAGCAGATTAATCCTGGTGCTCAAATAACTGTAGGCAACTCTTACGGTACAGTATTCACTAAGACTCTTTATGCAGTGTGGCAAAAGAACGGGACAGATCATGAAATAGTAGATGGTGGTGATGGTATTAAGTATGTGATTAGTTCTGGCGAACCTTTAGTAATTAAAGCCGAGGGCGACTTGAGTAAATTTACCGAGCTAAGAATTGATGGATTGGTAGTGCCTGCAGATAAATATACTAAGACTTCTGAGGGTAGCCAGACCGTAATAACGGTTTCGCCTGAATATCTAAGTACCCTTCCTGCCGGTGATCATATTATTACGCTTGCGTGGACCGACGGCGAGGTGAGTACAAGTTTGAAGATAGCGGAAAAGCCAGATGATTCTGACATAGAAGTTCCAGATACTTCTGCTGGTACACCAAATACTGGTGCTAGCACTGGAGATAATATTGGTGGCGGTATTGCGATGATGATATTGCCTGTGGTAATGGCGGGGTTGACGACCTTAGCCTATAAGCGAAATGCCAATAAAGCACATCGGAAGTTTGATTAATCCGGAAGTGTATAACCTACAAAAAATCAGCCTGGAGACAGGCTGATTTTGCTGATTAGATTTTGGCGCCGGTGCGGGCGCGATTGGCCCATTCGTCGGCAAGCTCATTGTATTTTGTGCCGACGTGTCCACGTACCCAAACTAGTTTAACTGGATATTGATGGTAAAGTTGATAAAGTTTTTTGACGATATCCAGATTCATAATTTCGCCTTTAGATTTTTTCCAACCGCGAGTGTGCCAGCCGTCGGCCCATTTAGTAAGAACATTGATCCAAAACTCGGAGTCGGAATGAATTTCACAACCTTCAGCACCGGTATACTCGATAGCGGCAATCATAGCGAGACCTTCCATGCGGATGTTGGTGGTATGGGGCTCACTGCCGAGTGCTACTGGTTTGCTAGTAGCTTCGTCTATGACGGCATAACCACCGGGGCCGGGATTTGGTGAGGCGCTACCGTCTGTCCATAAAATCTTCATATAAGAATTATAGCATAAAAATAACCCCTGATGGGGTTATTAGGTTAGCGTACTTCTACGCGAACGCGTGGTAGGCTTTTGCCAGAAAAATGAGTTTTCTTGGTTTTGACAAAAGTAACTACACCATCTTTGGCGGCGTGAATGGTAAAATTGCGTGACATATAGGTGCCTGGGCCGGCAATTTTGGTAGCCCCAGTTTGGCGAACTAAAACTTCGCCGTTTTTGACTTTTTGGCCACCGAAGCGCTTAACGCCAAGGCGCTGGCCAGCATTGTTATGGACGTTTTTGGCGGTACCGCCAGCTTTTACGTGTGACATTTATTTCTTCCTTAATATTATTATATCTCTCGCTACGATCTGATTATCTCGATGATAAAGTAACCCCTCGCGCGATTTATTATTTACATTATACCCCATATTCTCAATTTCGTCAATAATATCTAGTCTTTCATAAATATTATTTTCTCTTAGCCATGCTGGTACGGCTATTGTTATTGGGGTATTAGGTTCGATTTGCCCTGACAAATTTTTTAAAAACCCTAGTACTATTGCTTTGCATTCTTGTTTTTGCTCTTTTAGCTGTATATCGGTAGGGATTTTGGAAAATGGTTTGCCGAGATAGCCTTCGCAGGCTACTGCGTTGATTGGTTGTTGCCAATGAAAAGAAGTGGCGTCGCCTACTTCGATTTTATTATTTTTAAGTTCTTCAACATTTGCGATTTTTATGCTCCCAAGCCAGGCTAAGTTCTTTTTGGCATATTCTACCATACGTGGGTTTCGGTCGGTACCGTAAGCACGGTAGCCCATAAGTAAAGCTTCTTGCAATACTACACCAGTTCCGCAAAATGGGTCTAAAATTGTGGAGTCTTTTGGTAGAGGCCCACATAGATTAATCAAAATTTGGGCGAGTTTGGGCGGAAGCATACCAACAAAGGCGTCGCGAGCGGGGCGAGCCTGGTCACGTTTGGCATAGGCGTCGATATCTTGCACGCCAATTACTTTATACCAGTTGCTATTAACTTTGATTAATTCTACTTTACGTTCATTTTTGCCAGAAAGTCCATTGTGCAAAGATGCTGCAGTAGAGAGGGCTGCATTTTTATTTTCTACCACCCTTACACTTCTGTCGTGTCGGACTAAGATTTTCTTTAATTTTAGAGCTTCAATAGCAGCAGTTTTTTTGGAAGCGTTTTTAGAATAATCTGAAATGCCAAAAGTGATTTTGCCTTCTGGTAGATTGCGTAAAAAATCTAGCGGTTTGGTATCTAGGCGCTTTGCAATTTTGAGGCTACCACCTAAAAAGTTGATCTTTGGTGGATTTTTGGCTTCAAAGGTGGCTAATATATGAGAAACTTTTTTGATATTGTCAAATAGGGCTTCAAGTTCGGCGATTGAAATTTCTGGCTGACGGCCCAAGACTGCTAGGTATTCCATAAGAAAATTATATCATGTATATGATATAATTTAGGCATGGCTAAGAAGAAAAAATTGAAGTTTTCTTTTCGTGCAGTGTTGTCGGTTTTGACAGCAGCATTAGTGGGCTATGTAATTTATCAGAATTGGCCGGATATTTTGGACACGTTGGATCATCTTGGTGAGACGAATGTGTTTGTGTTGTTACTTTTGATACCGGAGCAGCTTTTTATGTACTATGCCTGCGGGCAGATTTTCTTTTCTTATCTTAGAAATCGCAAAAATGTACAAGAATTTTCTAACGGGGAGATTTTGCGGATTTCTACGGAATTAAATTTTGTAAACCATGCAATACCGGCGGGTGGTGTAGGCGGGCTGGCATTTCTAACCTATCGCTTGATGCCTTTTGGCGTAAGTGCGGGGCAGGCGAGTTTTTTGTACCTTTTTAGATATGCGGTAACTACGGTAATAAACTATGCGCAGGCATTAATTGCTATAGTGATACTTTTGGTTTTGAATTTAATCCCAGAAGAGGCAAAGTGGATTATTCCGGTGTCACTACTAATGAATATGGGTGTATTTTTCTTTTTGTGGCTGATTGTATACATTGCGAGCAGTGGTAAGAGGATTGAATTTTTCTCGCGGACGGTCTCTAAGGCAATGAATGTTGCGGTGAGGCTAGTGACTTTTGGACATAAGAAGCAACTAATGCGGTACGCTAAAATTAGCAGCTATTTTGCGGATATTCATGAAAGTGTAAAGATAGCGAAGGAAAATAAGAGATATTTAAAAAAGCCGGCGCTATGGGGGCTGATTTATAGTTTTTGTGAGATTGCGACATATTGGATAGTGGCGATATCGCTAGGGCGGCCGGAACTTTTGCCGTTTATAATGGTGGGGGAAGCGATTGGTTCGGTGTTTGATGGAATTGTGCCGTATGGACTGTATGAACTTGGGATGGCGGGGGTAATGATTGCGCTAGGAGTGGATTTTCCAACTGCAACTATAGTTACGGTGATGACACGAGTGATTACACTGCTATTTACTATAGCGTCTGGTTCGGTGCCGTATTATAAGGCAATTCAGGGTAAAAAGAATGCAAAATGAGATAAAACTTACGCCAACTGAATTTTTGGCAGTGATAAATCAGACCTTGGAATACGCCTATTCTGCAGCGATGATTACTGGTGAAGTAGCGAGTTTTAAAGTAAATCAAGGTAAGTGGGTATTTTTTGATATTAAAGATGAAGAATCTTCGGTGTCTTGTTTTATGACTTTGTATCAGTTAAGAGTGCCACTAGAAGATGGAATGAAAGTAGTGGTGCGAGGTGTACCAAAAGTAACGAAATGGGGTAAGTTTTCGTTTACGGTGCAGGCGGTGCAGCCAGTGGGTGAAGGAAGCTTGAGGAAAGCGTACGAACTATTAAAAAAGAAATTAACTAATGAGGGACTATTTGACCCAGCAAAAAAGCGTAATTTGCCAAAAGATTTGACTAATTTAGGTGTGATATCTAGTACCGGGGCGGCGGGGTATGCAGATTTTGTAAAAATTTTGGATGCTAGGTGGGGCGGAATAAAAGTGCAGGTAGCGCATACGCAAGTGCAGGGTATGGATGCGCCAGACCAGATGATGCGGGCTTTAAATTACTTTAACGAACATGGAGAGGTGCAAGTGATTGCGATTTTGCGTGGTGGTGGAAGTGCAGATGATTTAGCATGCTTTAATGATGAAAAACTGGTGCGGGCGGTAGCGGCGTCTAAAATACCGGTGATTACTGGCGTAGGGCATGAGGTGGATGAATCTTTATGCGATTTGGCGGCGGACGTGAGAGCCTCTACACCTTCTAATGCGGCAGAGATGCTGACGCCAGATAAAAAAGCTATCAAGACCAATATAAAATCTACGGTAGTGCGGTTGGGTGACCTGATTCTAAATAAGATTGATGTAAAAAAGTCTGAAAATGTCGATAAAATGGTGCGAGCGATGCGAGAGGTGAAGAATAAAATCGAAATGGTTAGAAGTGATGTAAAGCAGAGAATAAAAATAATAGAAGCGTTGAATCCGGAGAGGGTGTTAAAGCAGGGTTATGCAATCTTGGCAGGGAAGATTTCGCCTGGTAATGTTGTAAAAATTACAACATTTAAGCAAGAAATTAAAGCAGAAATAAAGGAGATAAATGAGCGAAAATAAGTTAACTTTAAATCAAAAGATTGAAAAATTGGACGAACAGGTAGAATGGTTTTATGCGGATGAATTTAATTTGGATGAGGCAACTAGTAAATATAAAGAAATAATTAAGCTAGCCAAAGGAATAGAAAAGGATTTGGCGGAATTAAAAAATGAAATCGAAGTTTTGGCGGAAGATTTTAGTAAATAATATGGTATAATGAGCTTATGGATAATGGACAGATCCCACCAGTACAACCTATACCGCCGGCGCAACCGGCGCCGAATGGTATGCCAATGGTGCAGCAGGTACAGGTAATGCCTGTGCGGAAAAAAGACGTAGCGGGCTTGATAAAAACTATAGTAATAATTATTGTTTCACTGATTGCGGCGACTTTTATTGGACTATTTATTTGGATGTTTATGCAATACAACGATGTGCAGACAGATGTTGAGGGGCAGATTAGCGTGGCGGTAGCAGAGGCCAAAGATGAGCAGTCTGCTAAAATGGAGGCAGAATTTTTGGAGCGGGAAAAGTATCCGTATAAGACTTTTTCAGGGCCGGCGGATTATGGTGAATTGACTTTTGAATATCCGAAGACTTGGAGTGTGTATGTGGCTGAGGATGCCGCGAATGGTGGAGATTTTAGCGCATATTTTAATCCTATACAGGTGGATGCAATTTCTGACGAGACAATTAATGCCTTGAGGGTGCATGTTTTAAATGAAAGTTTTGAAAGTGTGACGGAAGAATATCAAGACTATCTAGACGATAAAGATAGTAACTTGTCTGTAGAGTCTGTAGAAATAAATGGTACGACGGCAAATCTTTATTCGGGAACAATCCCTGATACGGAGTTGAGTGGATATATAGTGATATTTAAGATTCGCGATAAGACTGCGATATTGCAGACGGACAGCGTGTTTTTTAAAGAAGATTTTGATAAGTTAATAGAGACAATTACTTTCAACGCCTAGGGGTATGCTATAATAGGGGGGTATGGATGAGGAGGTTGATGGAATTTTGGTGGCGGCACACGAGCTAAAGGCGCCACTGGCCGTGCTTCGGCAATTGGCGCTTTCTTTTGACGAGATGGATGTGAGAAATGAAAATATCCGAACAAAAATGGTAAGTGTGTCGGAAAGAGCAATTAAGCAAGTAAATGACCTTACAAAAATACGGCGGCTAGAAGATGGACTATTCACGATGGAGCCGGTAGCGGTGCGTGAAGTGTGCGATGCGGTGTCAAATGAATTGGAATATTTATTTCATTATAACCAGCGGGATTTGTATATTAAATATAGTAATCGTGCGAGACTAGTGGTGGCGAATCGGGATTTGCTCTATAGCGTGGTGTATAACTTTTTATTAAATGCAATGCATTATTCTGGTGATGAGATGAGAGCAGAATTAGTAGTGCGAGATGTAAAAGATAAAGTAAAAGTAATAGTGCGTGATTATGGGCCGATGTTGCCAATGGACGTGTGGCGAGAAATGAAGCGGGGGTGGGTAAAAAAGCCAACTTCTATTGCGATGCGGCCAGGGTCTTCGGGGCTGGGGCTTTATATTGCTTCGAGGTTTTCACGTTATATGAATGCAAAGGTGGGTGCAGTACGGCACCGCGATGGCACAAGTTTTTATGTGGAGCTACCAATTTCTAAACAGGCGAGTTTATTCTGATGATTTTTGTGATAGATGATGATGAAGTAATGGCGGAATGTATTGCCAAGGCGATTGACCAAGAGGTGAGAATTTTCACGAACGCAATAAATGCGATGAATGAAATTGTAGAAGACAAGATCCCGGAAATGATTTTTTTGGATATTTTACTAGATGGGCCGGACGGTTTTACGTTTTTAAATGAATTGGTTTCGTATACGGATACGGCAAAAATTCCAGTAGTGGTAGTGTCGTCTTTAGATTTTACTAATAGAGATTTATCTACGTATGGAGTGGTGGGTGTATTAAATAAAGACAGTATGAAGCCAGGGGACATAAAAGGATATGTCGAGCAGTATAAAAAATAAAGATGTTAAGACTTTGGGGTATGTGCTGAAGCGTACCAATTATGGTGAAGCGGATCGGATTTTAAATTTGATTACGCCGCAAGGTAAGATTGCAGTAATAGCAAAGGGTGTAAGAAAAGAAAAGTCAAAACTGGCTGGTGGAATAGAAATGTTTACGTTGACGGATTTTAATATTCATTTTGGCAAGAGTGAATTTGGCGTAGTGACGAGTGCAAGAATGCAAAAACATTATGGTGAAATTATAAAAGATTTAAACAAAATGGAACTAGCGGCGATGATGCTGAAAATGGCAAGTAGGGCTGCGGAAGGGTCGGATAATGCGGAGTATTTTAAAATTGTAGATCAGAGTTTGCGGGCACTAGACATGAACGGAGAAAATAGTTTGGTAGAGGCGTGGTATTTGCTAAACTTGAAGAAGGCAATGGGGGAGGAGGTAAATTTGTATAGAGATATGAACGGTGAAAAATTGAACGCGAATGATAATTATTTTTGGGATATATACGAAATGGCTTTTGCAAAAAACGAGAAAGGGGAATACGGTGCGGATGAAATAAAGTTATTAAGATTAATGGTAAGCAATGATTTTGGCGTAATACGAAGAGTAAAAGTGCAGGCTGATATGGCAGAGCGAGTTTTACGCTTGGCGAAAATGGTGGTATAATATATAGATAAAATAAGGAGATAAAATGGCAGACTTTAACAAAGTTTTGACGCCGGGGGATTATGAAAATGGCGAACTTAATGTAGTAATTGAAATTCCGACAGGGTCAAACCATAAGATTGAGTGGGATCGTGAGCATGCCTGTTTTATGCTGGATCGGGTAGAACCAATGGCTTTCGCAAAGCCTTGTAACTATGGCTTTATTCCGCAAACGATTGATGAAGATGGCGATGAGCTAGACGTATTAATGATTACCGATCAGCCACTAACTACTGGTATTTGGATGAAGGCGAAGATTCTTGGTGTGATGAAATTCGTGGACGGTGGCGAAGTAGACGATAAGATTATTTGCGTACCAGCAGACGATCGCGACAATGGCGACGCATATAATAAATTAGAAGATTTGCCCAAGCAATTAATTAAGCAGATCGAATTCCATTTTAATCATTATAAAGATTTAAAGAAACCTGGTACTACAGAAGTAAAAGCGTTTGAAGGACTAGATTCTGCGAAGGAAGTAATCAAAGCATCCATTGAGCGTTTTAGGAAATAAAAATTTAGCCTTAAAAATATCTCCCCGAATGGGGAGATATTTTGTGAGAAGTATAATTTATTCTTCGTCTTCTACTTCAATGTCTTCTTCAATGTAATCTTCGTCTTCTGCGTCGTTAGTATCTACATTCTTCATCGTGTCTAGCATTTCGACGTACTGCTTGACTTCAGACACGGTAGTGTCAGCATATTGATCTTCGGTAGCTACGATAACTAGATATTTACCATTGGTAGACATGCTGGCGATGCCAGATTCGCTAGCATCGGTGTCGGCGTAAGCTTCTTGGTAGGATGCCAAGGCTGCTTTGGCAGTAGCTTCATCGGCGAATTTCATGTAAGTGCTCATGCCGGTGATAGTGTCACCAGAATAGGTGTAGACGATATGGGTTTTGACAGGAGTAACTTCTTCGTCTTCAGACTCTATTTCGTCTTCGTCTAGGGTGATGACGTATTTAGTGCCATCGGAGACGAAATAAGCATCATTGATAGCAGGAGTGGTGCCTTTGGTGGCGAAAATAATTGCTACTACTACAACTGCAATTACAAGCACCCCAGCGCAGATGCCGATGATTAAGTTTTTATTATTTTTTTTCTTAGCTTTTTCAGCCATAATATCTCCTTATTATACGGATATTATAGCATAAGTTATTATAGCTCAACAATACTTATTCTAGTTTGTTTAGTAGTATCGCGGTCGCGTACGGTGACGGTGCCGTCTTCTAGAGTATCAAAATCTATTACTACGCATTTTGGTGTGCCGATTTCGTCTTGCTTGCGATAGCGTTTACCAATGTTGCCAGAATCATCCCAAGTAACGTTGTTATACTTGGCGCGTAACTTATCGTAGACTTCTTTAGCTTTGGCTACGAGCTCTGGTTTGTTTTTGAGCAGTGGGGAAACGCAGAATTTGTATGGTGCTAAGTTTTCTGGGAGTTTTAGCACGATGCGTGTTTCGTCTTTGTCGGCAACTTTTTCTTCGGTATAGGCGCTAGAGAGTATAGCTAAGAATAAACGTTCTACACCGATAGACGGTTCTATCACATGTGGAATAAATGTTTCGCCAGTAACTTTATCGCGGTATTCCATAGACTTGCCGGATTCGCGCTGGATGTTAGCTAGATCGAAATCTGTACGGTAGGCTAGGCCCATGAGTTCTTCTTCGCCGTTTGGATAATCAAACATGAAGTCTATAGTGCGTTTGGAATAGTGAGCGCGGTCGGCGGCGGGGACTTCGTATTCGTGGAGCTTGTCTTGCGGTAAGCCTACGATATTTTCTAAGAAATTATGTTGCGCGGAACGCATCTTTTCAAAATTTTCTTCCCAGGTATCTGGATGAACGAAGTATTCAATCTCCATTTGCATACATTCACGGTCGCGCAAGATAAAATCGCGTGGGGAGATTTCGTTTCTGAAGGCTTTGCCTTGCTGAGCGAGGCCAAAAGGTAAACTAGGATAAATAGTATCTACTACGTTTTTATAATTAGTGAAAATACCTTGGGCGGTTTCGGGACGAAGATAGGCGGTGGACTTGGCGGCTAGTTCGGTGTTTTCGGTATTATCTTCCGGTAAAACGGCACCCACATGGGTGGCGAACATCATGTTGAACTTACGAATTGGGCCCCAATTTTCTTTGCCACAAACTGGGCATTTGGTATGGGTAGCTAAGAATTCTTCTGTAGTAACAGACTCGCTAATGCCATCGGCGATTTTGTCGGCACGGAAGCGAGATTTACATTCTTTACACTCTACGAGTGGATCGGAGAAGGTAGCTAAATGGCCAGAGGCAGCCCAAGTTTTAGGATTCATCAAGATGGCGGCATCTACGCCATACATATCGTCACGTTGTTCTACGAAGTAATTCCACCAGGCATCCATGATTTTTTTCTTGAGCATGACGCCGAGCGGGCCATAATCCCAGGTGCCGGCCATACCGCCGTAAACATCAGAACCAGGGAAGATAAATCCGCGGCGTTTGCATAAGCTTACAATGTTTTCTAGATTGTTCATAGAATATATTATATCATTTTTACGACATCTTTTCTTTGCAAAACTTCAAAACTTTCTTTTCCTTAACGATAAAATTACGCCAAGATAAAAATTACAACATTAGGCAGATTTTCGTTCGCGAAGACAAGCTCTACTCACGAAAATTGTAATGTTGTAATTTTCATATGGGTAATTTTATATGTTGCGGAAGAAGAAAGTTTTGAAGTTTGAGAAACCTAGGTTGTGACCATTTGTTAAAGCTATCTGGCGAGGCAGCGGACAGAGTAGCCTGGATTGCGATTGCGAATATCTGCGCTATCGACATATGTTCCGTAGAAACGTAGGCTCATAGTTCTATAGCTGCCACTACTCGAGGTGGCAGTCCAATAAGCGCCACGGCTACCTCCATTATTAAATAAGCTACTGTCATAATAGCCTGAAAGGAGAAAATTTGGGGAGGTGCCAGGACCAATCGCATTATATATACTGGCACCAGTAGGTGATGACGCAGAAGTATATTTCTGGATTTCGTTGGATCCTCCATAGGCAATTATCAGTGCGCGAAAATCAGCAGAGTCATTAATACCATTATAAGTACTCGGTAGATGCCAACCTTTAGAGCATATACTGTATGGAGCATTAGTATTGTCTGCGGATATGCTTCTGCCAGATCCTAATGTAGCCGTATCCCAAGAATAATAAGAGTAGCAAGGGCTGTTATTGGCGCAAGTAGTGCTGTTACTGTTGTATAAATACGCATAATTATTAGTAGAAAACCCACTTGTGCTAGATGTTGGCATTATTAACTTTGAATTGTTGTCTGTAGTGGTCCAACCGTTAGTAGTGGGCAAGGTATAGCTAGATTCAAAATCGGTATCGTCTGGCGATAATGTTGTACCACCAGCTAGATTTAAGTTCTTGGTCATCCAAATCTTGCCGTCTGCTAGTTTGGCTATGGTATATTCTTGTTCATCTCTAGCATCTTTTAAAGTATAGGTAGTACCCATAATCATG
The DNA here is from genome assembly GCA_964407015.1 of uncultured Candidatus Saccharibacteria bacterium. Classification (GTDB taxonomy): domain Bacteria; phylum Patescibacteriota; class Saccharimonadia; order Saccharimonadales; family Saccharimonadaceae; genus Nanosyncoccus. Next base: position 142 of record CAYOTX010000009.1, on the reverse strand, counting down.
GAACCTTTAACACTGGCTAGATTTAATTCGTCTAATTCTCCAAAAGTTTGCATGTAAGCAATATCTTGAATAGTAGTAGGCATTGGTTTAGTTACTGCAGTAAAGTTAATAGTCCCAGTATATGCTCCACTAGGTTGAGCTT
>CAYOTX010000008.1:0-36212 GCA_964407015.1 uncultured Candidatus Saccharibacteria bacterium | reverse complement strand
CGGCGTTTCCGTCCGGAAAAGATGATACATAGCAGATTAATCTGTATGGTCATTTAACCATCTCCTTCCTAGGGATCCTAGTTTACCTAGAATAACCGTTTAATGGACCCTCACACAACCGCAAACCTAAATTATCAAGTTTGTGAATTTAAAGCCCACTAAACCCCGAAGCCAACCCGCGTTTATTTATGCATAGGTGAGAAAATATTTCAACCCCCCAATAATACAACGAAGTCATAAGGTGTTTCGTCTCTGGAAAATATTATATTACGCTTGCGGTAAAAATAAGCCTAGCCACTTTAAAGTCTCATGCTATAATAAAAAAGTAATAAGGAGGTACCGGTGAAAAAGTGTTTTGATGCCGAAAAATACTTAAAAATCCAGAAAAAGAAAATCAAAGAACGCATCCGTATGTTCGATAAACTCTACCTAGAGTTTGGCGGCAAGCTGATAGACGACCAGCACGCAGCCCGCACTCTCCCCGGGTTCCTTCCAGACCTCAAGATTCGTCTCTTGCAAGAATTCAAAGACGACGCTGAGGTTATTTTGTGCATCAATGCAAACGCCATAGAAAAATCTAAAATCCGCGCCGACCACATGATTTCTTACGAAACCGAAGTTTTGCGCCTGATTGGATTTCTCCGCTCTAAGGGCATTACGGTAAAGTCTGTCGTCATTACGCTATTTAATGGCCAGAAAAAAGCCCAAGATTTTGCCAAAAAGTTGGAGGATTACCATATTAAGCCCTACTTCCATACTTTTACCAAGGGCTATCCTACGGATGTAGATACCATTGTGTCGGACGAAGGCTACGGTGCTAATCCGTATATCGAAACCACTAAGTCTTTGGTAGTGGTATCTGCCCCTGGCCCTTGCTCTGGCAAGCTAGCTACTGCGCTTTCGCAACTTTACCATGAAAGTAAACGTGGCCGCAAGGTGGGCTATGCCAAGTTTGAGACTTTCCCGGTGTGGGATTTGCCTTTGAAGCACCCGGTCAACATTGCCTACGAGGCCGCCACTGCTGACCTTGCCGATAAAAACATGATAGACTATTTTCACCTAGAAAAATATGGTGTTACTGCGGTAAATTACAACCGCGACCTAGAAACTTTCCCGGTATTAAAAGAAATTTTAACCCGCATCAACGGCAAAAGTATTTACTTCTCCCCTACCGATATGGGTGTGAACGTGATCGGCAAATGCATTACGGACGATAAGGCTATTCAACGCGCCGCCAAAGACGAAATTATCCGCCGCTATTACCGCGCATTAGTAGACTTAAAGAAGGGTGCCGTAGAAGAAATCGTGCCAGAACGCATCAAATTATTAATGAATGAACTAGAGATTTCCGAAAAAGACCGCACTGTAGCTGAAGAGGCTACCAAAAAACGCGAGAAATCTGGCAACCTACCTAGTGCTTGTATTAAAGTTGGCAAAAAATACATCACCGGCCGCAAAACTGGCTACCTTTCCCCGGTGTCCAGCACTATGATCAATGCTATCAAGGCGGTTTCTAAAATTCCAGACGAGATGGACCTAATCGCTCCAGCCGTACTGGAGCCGATTTTGGAAGTTAAGAATAAAACTTCTAATTTTAAGGAAAGTTACCTCAAAATTGGCGAGGTCTTGATCGCACTTTCTATCTGCTCTTCTACCAACCCGGTGGTAAAAAAGGCACTAGATAATTTGGAGAAGCTAAAAGGCGCTCAATTCCACGCCACTCATATGATCCCAGACGACGAAATGATCGTGCTCTCGAACCTCGGCATTGACGCCACCTGCGGCACGGAAATAGATACTAATTAGCTACTGGTACGAAGATAATTTCTTCGTCACCGTTTACGAGCGTCAACATATTCCCAGTTTGATCCAAAGTATAATCAAATTCATCATTCAAAGTGTACAGCCATTCGGTATTAATCTTTAGCTTGCCGTCTTCTAGGGCCCAGGCAAAATCATAGTCATTTAAATGATCATTAGTAGTAAGTGTGCCTTTACCGATTTCTGTAAAATTCCACACTATGCCTGGCTCACCCTGCTCGGTCCACTCACCTACGGATACTAAATATTCACCATCTGTCACGCTCGGAACAGTAGTCAATCGCACAATCAAAAAAACAACGCCAACCACCAGCGTAATTAAGCCAATAATCATAACTATAAGTGAAATGCGCTTTTTATTCATAAGCACATTTTAGCAATAAAGCTTGGTTTTGACAAGGTTTAGATATCCGCGCGCCGCTTGGCGGAAATTTTTTAGCTCTTCTCCTTCAATTTTTTTATAGCTTCCACCTAGAGATTTTTTATACACACCAGTCGGCCGTACCTCGTAGCGAATGGTCATTTCTTGTAATTTGCCAAATTGGTCGGCCCAACTTTCATGCCAAATCCAAACATTTTTCTTGGACGCGAAAAACTCCCGCCGATGCCCTACCGGGATCGGCCCAAAAAGAGTTCGCCCTAATTCGGACTCCGCGTTAATCAAATCATCCAGGGTTAATTTATTAGTGTAGCCTTGTTTTGCATTGAACGGATTTCTTAGGAATTTCTTAAGCGACATTTTTCTATCTCCTCTGCAATGGCATTTAATTCCTCATAAACTTCTAAAGTGGATTTTGTAATTTCAAAATTATAAGCCTCGCTTTTGGCAAAGGCTGGGACACTAAATGTCGAAGAGTTTTTCTGCATTTTTCGTGGTCTCCCTCTCTATAATTTGATAATCCAGGCCCAATTTTGCTGCTAGCCACTCGGCTATCGCGGGCACATAGGCCGGCTCGTTAATTATACCACGAAATGGTTTAGGAGTCAAGAAGGGGGCGTCAGTTTCTAGGAGTATGCGCTCGATCGGTGGTGTTGGCAGGGTAGAATACGTGGCCATACCGTTGACACCTACGTAGAAATCTGTTTCGTTAAGAATGCGTTTTAAGCTCTTTTTGTTGTCAGAAAAACTATGCACCACACCGCGAATTTTTGGAAAATTCGCCACCACCGGAAAGAAATCGTCAAACGCTTCGCGTACGTGAAAAGATACTGGCAAATTATTATCGGTAGCTAGCTGCAGCATGTCTTCGAAAAGTTTAATCTGCGCTGCGCGGTTGTACCCGTCGTAGTGATAGTCCAGCCCCACTTCGCCAATAGCGACGGGGCGGGTGTCCGAAACCTGTTTTTTCGGACGCATAAAGTTCTGATTTGAATTTTTAACACGTATATTCCTGACGTCACCAACAGGTTCGTCCCGTAGGGACGGTTCTGCTGGCTGACCAGCGTATGACGTGCTTAAAAATTCAAGTCCCGCTTCCGGAAAAACAGGTTTGGACAGGACCCGCCTATCAGTATCGGCGTATTCAGGATGAATACCATACGTCCAGTAGATATTTTCATGGCTTTCGGTAAATTCAGCTGCCGCTAAAGAATCTTCGTGGCTGGTACCTATGCAAATAATTTTTTCTACACTCTTTTCATGCGCGTGCTTCAACATTTCTTCGGCTTGAGCTTCAGAGAAAAACTCTCGGTCGTGCAAGTGGCAGTGCGTATCTATTAGGTAAGACATACTAGTATTATAGCATGAAAGCGCCCCTGCCGAAGCAGGGGCTAAGGAGAGTGTCAGGGCAGCTGGTACCCTTCTGGGAAGATAAAATATTTGCGATTCTCTTTGTAAGCTAAGAGATCCTGTAGTGAAGACAATTTATAATTGTCTTCAGCTAAAAGTCTTTCGTTGTCACGATATTTTTCGCTACCAATCCTTTTAGCGATATTGTTTCGTTCTTCTTTGATCATTTTCCGTAGATCGGGTATGCTTAAGCGGTTAAGTTCGTCGAAATCAAGAATCCAGTCCTGGCTTTCGATCCACTCGCAGGATACTTTGTCGCTAAAAGCATAAAGAAACATCTCGTTTACAATACCGCGGTTAATTGATAAAACACCATTTACGAGGTATGGTTTTACCAAGACTTCAGGATATTCATACTGGTGCACAATGCGCAAAAAATCTTTCTTTTGAATAAAGATGTTGTCCCCCATTTTGATTTTCAAAACTTTCTCACTACCTTTCTTTAAATGTACCAACGTAAAACGTCAACCTTCACCTATTATAACATACTTTATTCAAAAATCAAGGTAGCGAGGCCGAGCATGGGGTTAATTAGTTACGATTCTCTCTTTTTCGTTTCACCGGGTCTAGCTGCCGCTTGCGTAGGCGCAAAGATTTTGGTGTAACTTCTAGTAGTTCATCGTCTAGTAGAAAATCCAAACACTGTTCCAGGGATAATTGAGTATATGGCGTTAGCTGTATTGCACCATCACTAGCGTGCGTCCGCATATTGGTAAGCTGCTTTTCGCGACAAACATTTATATCTAAATCATCTTTTTTATTAGAAAGCCCCACAATCATACCTTGATACACCGGTACCTGCGGCGGAATATATAATATACCGCGTGCCTGCGCCGCATCTAGTGCATAGGCAGTAGACACGCCAGTTTCAAACGAAATCAGCGCGCCGTTTCTCTCGGGCTTATACTTTGCATCCACTGGCTTATACCCACTTGGAATACTAGACATTATTACCGTACCTTTGGTGGCGGTAAGTAAATTATTCCTTAAGCCGATCAAAGCCGCCGTAGAAATTTTATACACAAATCGCGTGGCGCCAGTAGTAGTCATTTCTTGTGAAACGAGTTCTGCCTTGCGTACGCCTAGTTCCTGGCTTACTGCGCCTACAAACTCTGGTGCTACTTCTATGGTAAGATCTTCCATCGGTTCGCACTTTACGCCGTCTATTTCTTTATAGACCACCTCTGGCCGGCCCGCTTCTAGCTCGTAACCTTCGCGGCGCATGGTTTCAATTAATACGGATAGGTGTAATTCTCCACGCCCAGATACTTTATAGCCCAGGCCATCCGGCTGAATTTTTAGTGCAATATTGGTTTCTAGTTCTTTTTCTAGCCTTTCCGCAATTTGTCGTGAAGTGGTAAATTCGCCTTCACGCCCCTTAAGCGGTGAAGTATTTGGCCCAATATAGATAGATAGCGTTGGTGCCTCTAGCTCAATTGTCGGTAAAGCTTCTGGGTTATCGCCCGTAGCAATAGTGTCGCCAATATTCGCTTCAGCTACACCGGTTACTGCTACAATGTCGCCGGCGATGGCTTTTTCAATCTCTTCCTTTCCTAGCCCCCTGTATGAAAAGATTTTTTCTACTTTGCCGTTTTTTACTACATCTCCATGTAAAATCTTTATATTTTGGCCCTTCTTCAAGTGTCCGCGGAAAATCTTGCCGATACAATACTTGCCTAAGTAATTATCGGCCGCCAATGCCGCTACTAGTAGCTGTGCGCTTTCGTTATCGCTGTCTACGCTTGGCGCCGGAATATCGTTAATGATGGATTCAAAAATCACATGTAGGTCGTTATCCAGGTCTGTGGTCTTGCCGGCTTTACCTTCGCGCGCTATCGCATAGTATATCGGGTAGAAAAGTTGGCTTTCGTCTGTAGCGAGCTCTAAGAACAGGCTCTCAATTTCGTCTTTTACTTCGTCAATTCTTGCCGCCGGCTTATCAATTTTATTGATAATTACTACCGGTTTCAAGTTCAATTCCAAAGCTTTCTGCAATACGAACTTAGTTTGTGGCATCGGGCCTTCCTGGGCGTCTACGATTAGTAGTACCCCGTCCGCCATATTTAGTGTGCGCTCCACCTCGCCCGAAAAATCCGCATGCCCCGGCGTATCTATAATGTTGATTTTGTAGCCATTATAATATACGCAAGTTTGCTTGGCGGTAATAGTAATTCCGCGCTCGTGCTCCTGATCCATACTGTCCATGATGAGAGTTTGTTGCATTTCTGCTTGGTTATCACGAAAAGTATGAGATTGCTTAAGCAAGCCATCCACTAGGGTGGTTTTACCGTGGTCTACGTGCGCAATAATTGCCACATTGCGAATTAAGTCTTTGTTTAAAGTCATAAATGCTATTATACCACGATTTTACAGATACGCAACCACTAACATAATGATATTAGAGTATATTTACAGCAAAAAATCAAGTCTACCGTACAGAGTTTTCGCATGCTACAATAAAAGTGCAACAATTAGATATGACTGTATAAGCGCCTGAGTTTTTAATATTGGCGCGACAGAGTGTAATAATGGCACCGTAAGGTAGTCAATATGCTCTGTCAGCCAGGCTGCTAGACATATCTGATTGTTGCACCCCTTGCGGTGCCATTTTTGTATTACTACCCCGTTTACAAGTGGCACCACAAAGAAAATGTACTTTTATATATTTAGCGGGTCCTGTCACTCAATATTCTATCTTGGGCTGCGTCCAGCCGGCCCGTCGCCATGGGCGGGCGGCGCTACTTCTCGCCTTGCCAGGCTTCGAACCCCCTTCGCTAAAATATGAGTGCCACCCGCTAAAAGATATATGTAATACAAATCAAGCCAAAGAGAGAGGTAAGTAAATGGGCAAAAGCAATACAAATAACAAAAGTGATAAAACTGGTAGCTACACAGAATTCTGCTATCATTTCTTCCGCAATATCTTATTGGTTTCAGTTCCTCTCCTTGTCATTTCCACTCTAATTCTTGGTTTTGCTACCCCTCACTCCTCCGCAGAAGGTAATTCATCTAATAATACCAGTTCAGATAATGTCTCTCTTACCCTAGATGTAGCTTGCACTATTAATGGCACAGTTATTACTCCTCATACTGTTACTCTTAATGCTGGCCAAGTAGATCATAATGTAGGTAATACTAAACTCAGTGTCTTCTGTAATGATAATAATGGCTATAATGTCTATGCAGTAGGTAGTAGTGGAGATATAGATGGTAATACAGACTTAATCTATGCTCTAAACCAAAACTACAATATCAAGACCGGTGTTTATAGTAACAATAGCAGCAATAACCCTTCCTCCTGGGCTATGAAATTAACTGCTGGTACTGGTACCGCTACCGGTAGCGAACTCACTCCCCCCACTATAGTAAATGGTTATGATAACTATAGTTTAATACCAAATACCTATACCCAAGTAGCTAATAGAACATCTGGCACTAGTATGACTACAGACACTAATGTTTCTGGATCATACTTAAACACTACCTACCAAATCTATGCCAGCTCAGTACAACCAGCTGGTACTTATAATGGTAAAGTAAAATATCTCATTCTTCATCCTCATGATAATAGACAAACCATTACTAGCTTAGATGCTGCCTTTGCTCTAGCTGGCAAAACCAAAGCCTACCAAGACGAAACTGGTTCTTACTTTGCTATGCAAGACATAACTACAGATATCTGTAATTCTGTTACTGTTACTGGAGAAGCTACTACTACCCAATTAGTAGACATTAGAGACCACAAACTCTACTATGTCACGAAGTTATCAGATGGACACTGTTGGATGACGCAAAACTTAGACTTAGACATAGGTGACGCAAACACCGCTCCACTTAACTCTAATAATACAGATATTAGTACTACGGCATCTGGTAGTGGCATCTATGTAGATGGCTATACCGTAGATAGTAATAATGTTTGGACCTGGAACCCAGCAGATAGCACAATAACTGCCGGTAGGAACATTGATTATAATAGTGGCTCCGTCTATGGCTGGGGGGCAGGTAGCCAAACACAGCCATATTCAGCTGAGGGTGGCGACACTTATTTCTATACTTCTGATTCTAGCGCCAATGATGTTAGATTTGATACTCTTTCAAGTTGCGAATACGCAGGACACACCAAAAAAGAATGTGAATACTATCATATCGGTAATTATTATAACTGGACTGCGACCGTAGCATCCAACAATACAAATGGAGCTAACATTCAATATGATAATGCAGCTAATTCTATTTGCCCCAAAGGATGGAGACTACCGGTAGCCACCAATGATAACCAATCTGTTTATGAGTTCGGAGAGTTATTATATGAGCAGGGCATTGTCACTAGCAAAACTAGTACCACTTATGCTACGGATGGATTTAATAATATCCGTAAATCCCCTTTGTGGTTTACTAGAGGAGGACTAATCACCGACAATACTCTATACGAACCAAATTCATATGGTGGTTATTATCAATCCAGCACAATTAAAAGTAATACTACTGCTTTTCAACTAAATTTTAATAAAAATAATATTCAGCCAGCTAGTACCCAATATACTAGGCGAATTGGTACTCTTGTCCGCTGCCTCGCCAGATAGCTTTAACAAATGGTCACAACCTAGGTTTCTCAAACTTCAAAACTTTCTTCTTCCGCAACATATAAAATTACCCATATGAAAATTACAACATTACAATTTTCGTGAGTAGAGCTTGTCTTCGCGAACGAAAATCTGCCTAATGTTGTAATTTTTATCTTGGCGTAATTTTATCGTTAAGGAAAAGAAAGTTTTGAAGTTTCTACCGCCTTGCGCGAAGCGATACCGCTTCTAAAAATTACGGTTTAGAAACTCATTATAAAAATATCAGCCACCCCTGTTAAACTTGACATTTTGATGCAAGCGTGCTATAATAGAAAGATATGGCTAACCGAAACAAACACTTAAACCCAAATCAAACCTACGATCCACCCCGCTGCTGGGTGGGTGAAAGTCATAAAATTATTTATGACACTCGCGAAGAAACCGAGCTGGCTGCCAAGGTCGCGCAGTATGATCACGGCTCCGGTCCACTCTCTGTCTACAAATGTGAATACGGCAACCACTACCACCTCAGTTCTACTTAGCTAGGTACACCTTTTTTGCCATTTTGGCAAATGATGTAATTATGGTATAATATATAAATATGTTAGTTTCTGACTATAACTATGACTTGCCAGAGGAAAGAATTGCTAAGTTCCCGCCAGAGGAGCGTGGCTCTACTAGGCTCTTAGTTTTAGATCGTAATACTGGCGCAATTCAGGATAGCCACTACCGTGATCTGGCCGATTTTTTAAACCCAGGCGATGTCTTAATTTTGAACGATACTCGCGTCATGCAATCCCGCTTATTTTGCCACTTACCAGATGGCCGGAAGCGTGAATTAGTAGTGCTAGAAAAACACGGCAACGAACCGCAAAAAGTAATGTACCGTGGCAAGCTACATGATGGTGATAAGCTAAAAGTGGCAGACCAAGAAATCGTCATCACGAAGATTCTTGGCAACGGCATCGCCGAAGTCACCTCAGACACTCCTTTAGCAGACCTCGCTGAAAAGTATGGCACCGTTCCCTTACCGCCATACCTTCATCGCGATGCAGAAGAAAGCGATAAAAAACGTTATCAAACTGTCTGGGCCAAAAACATGGGCTCCGCCGCCGCGCCTACAGCCAGCCTCAATATGACCGAAGAATTACTGGAAAAATTAAAACAAAAAGGGGTAATCGTTAAATACCTTACATTACACGTAGGTCTTGGCACCTTCCTTCCTATCCGCACTGACGAAGTAGAAGGCCACAAAATGCATTCAGAGTGGTTCCATATTCCAGAAGATACGATTACTGCTATCGAAGAAGCCAAAAATCATAATCACCAGGTGGTGGCACTCGGTACTACCGTCGCTCGTACCTTGGAATATTACGGCAAAACCGGTAAAACCGAAGGCGAAGACGACATTTTTATCTACCCAGGTTTTGATTTCACCGTGATAGATGCATTGCTCACCAACTTCCACGCCCCTAAGTCCACAGTGCTAATGCTCGCCAGCGCTTTTGCTGGCTGGGATCATCTTAAAAACGCCTACGCCCACGCCGTAGAAGAAAAATACAATTTCCTAAGCTATGGGGATTCGATGCTAATATGCTAAAGTTTGACATAGAAAAACGTAATGGCTTGGCACGGGTAGGCACAATTCATACTCCACATGGCGACATCAAAACTCCAGCTTTCGTAGGTGCTGCCACGCGCGCCACAGTAAAAGCTCTTACTATGCAAGAAATGCGCGATCTGGGTAGCCAAGCTATTCTCGCTAATACTTATCACTTGATTCTCCGCCCCGGCACAGAATTAATCAAAGAAGCCGGCGGCTTAGCAGAATTTAGTAGCTGGCATGGGCCTATATTTACTGATTCTGGTGGTTTTCAGATTTTTTCCCTACCCAATGTAAAGATTTCTGAAAACGGTGTTAAATTCAAATCCTATATCGACGGAGCTAATTTTGAAATGACGCCAGAGTCTAGTATGCAAGCCCAGTGGGCTATCGGTGCAGATATCCATATGGCTTTCGACCACCTAGCCAAGTCGGAAAATTACGAAGATATGAAGGTAGCTATGGAGCGTACCCACGCCTGGCTAGACCGTTGTGTGACCGAGCATCAACGACTTAAGAAAAGCGCTACACGGGCGGGTGGCCTCGCTGGGGGGACCCCCGACGCGCGTAGGCGTCAGCCGAGCACGATGGGGGAAACTGCGAGGTCAGGACCCGCCCCAGAGCAATACTTATATGCTGTGGTTCAAGGCGGCACCTTTAACGACCTGCGTGCAGAGTCCGCCAAATATTGCGCGTCCAAAAATCCCGATGGCTTCGGTATCGGCGGCGTGTTCACGGCCGAAGGCATGGCCGAAATGCTAAAAACGGTGAATAGTATTTTACCGGAAGACAAGCCCAGGCATCTCTTGGGCATGGGTCAAGAACCAATAGATTTATTTGATGGTGCCGAATTTGGTTGCGACACTTTTGACTGTGTTGGCCCCACCCGCATGGCCCGCAATGGCTCGCTTTATACCCTAGATGGCCGCATCAATATCAAAAATGCCAAATACAAGCACGACTTTACCCCACTAATGCCAGACTGCGATTGTGAATGTTGTAAAAATTACACTCGTGCTTATCTGCACCACCTTTTCAAAACCGACGAAATCACCGCCAAAGTCTTAGCCAGTATTCATAATGAACATTTTGTAGTCCACACCGTAGACCAAATCCGCGCTTCCCTCCTAGATGGCACCTTCGCTAAATATAAACAAAACTTCCTCTCCCGCTATTACGGTAAAACTTTATAAATGTTGTATTCCAAATTTGGCCCATGAAAAAGGGAGCTCGTAAGCTCCCTTTAAGTAATTTGAAATTAGAGTTGCGTATTAAAGAGATTTCTCAACTGATTTACTAAATCTTCCGATTTTGCATTGATCAGTGAGGCCTCGTTTACGCTGCTTAGCCGTTTTAATTCTTTGGCTGCATGCGATCCGTCGTTTAGATTATAACCTATTGTATAAATAGATATCTTTAAACCGCCTACAATTGGTATCACTCTGTTTAAATCATAACCGCGGTTTTGATCACCGTCTGATAGTACGAACAGCATTAGTTTGGCATTAGGCACTTCTTTCTGCTTTTCTAGCATCATTTTTAGTGCAACCAGCACTGCGTTGTATGTCGCTGTAGCTCCTTCTATATCCAATGATTTAACCGCACCAGAGAAATAGGCCCGCTGTTCATCGTCAAATTTAGCAATTGGCAAATCTATATGGACTTCATCGGCATACGACACCAATCCTACATAGTTATCCGAGCTAATGTATGAAGATGTTGCAAGCAGGGCATTCTTCATAGAATTTATCGGTTCACCCGCCATACTGCCGGATATGTCGGCTACAAAAGTAGCGATAATTGGTTGGCCACCGCTTTTGTTGGTTTTCCAGATCTTTTGGGCTGATAAATATCCTGCGCCATTCAAGCCAGCCGATTGTTCCTTATAACTAGCATGTCGATTAAACCCTTTTTCTTTTGCTAATTTCTGCGATTCGTCATCTAGACAGTAATCCACAAATAATTTAGCGGCTTCCTGTTTTTCCTTCGAAACATAGCTAAAAGTATATACCGGATGATCGTGCCGAATGCCCACCGGAGTATAGACATAATCTTGCAACTCTGGCGTGTTAATATAGGCTTGCTCCTCCATCACCATTGCTTTGATCAAACCTTTGGATGCTGATTCTTGCAGCTCCGAAGTAGTATACGCTACAGGCGGTGAAGTTTTCTGGTACTCCAGCAACTTATCCTGTGCGGTTTTCGACAAAGGATTTTTATGATCAAAAGCATATAACATGGAGGTCAGGATATTTAAACCTGTACTTGATGTGTATGGATTGGTATAGGCAAAAGCCAGATCTCCATTTAGTGCCGCATTAAGTACTTTGTCAACCGACACTTTCTTATACTTTTTGAGATACTTATTATATGTATCTTTCTGCATTAAGATGCCAGCAGTATTGCCAGCAATTTTGTCAGAAAGCTTGATTGTGTCTATACCAAAAGCTTTCAGCATTTCTCCCCAAGCCCAAGAACTAGGCACATAAACATCCGGCATATAATCGCCTTCAGTCATATAGGTAAGGACTTCTCCTGAAGTAATTTTACGCACAGAAACACTTACCGTCTTCCCGCCGTAAGTTGCCCCAGAATTATTGAAATTCTTTGCCACTGTCGTCAGCCAGTCATCTGGTGCCTTTTCTTTGCTCATCTCGGTAGCTGCAGCGATCTCGATATTAATCCTACCGTTACCCTGCACAACAATCGGAAAAGTATTGATATTAGCTAGCGCCGAATTGGTAGTAGTGCTGTTATAGATATCGAGCTTCAACTCGCGCTTGTCTGCAGACAATTCCTTGTTGAATGCATTTAATTCCTTCACTGCCTCCTCATACGAAAGAATTTTTTCTTCTCCGGTTTCATATTCTGAGCAGCCAGCGAATATTCCAGCCATCAATACGATAGCCAACATTGCGGATAAAACTTTTTTAATCAAAACTAAGTTCCCCCTTCTTGTTAATTTTTTCTTCCATAATTTTGATCCAAGCGTCCAACTCGCGACGGTCGTTTATGCCTTTACGATTATAATCATTGATATATGCTACCGAACGGTCGAGCAGAGTTTCTACAGTTTCAAGTTCGTCGTCGTTGCTTCTTAAAGCACCTTCGACAATCTCTTGATTGCGTTCACTAATTGTCTTGCCGTTGTATTCTACCAATATGCAACAGTTAATGATATCGCGAAAATTCGCACACATTCTTTCTTCGGCACTATCCAATACCGCTGGGATATCGTTTAAGTACAAGGCTCTATTAGCCCGAATCAATCTACTCAGTTGTTCTTGATATCTATCGATTTCGTCCTTCTGTATAATACATCTAGACATTAAATCTTCAAGATTACTGTTTCGATCTTTCAGTTGTTCCAAACGAATTCGTACTTTCTCAGGGTTCAATGAATCGGCTTCATAGTCAATCGTTTGTTCTTTGTCATCATTAATTTTAGCTTGTAACAATTTGCTATTTCGATTTTCCAGAAGCCGTTTCCTAACCCCAGGCACAAAACTTAAGATAAATGATGTGCCGCCGAGTCCAGCCGCTATATAGGCAGCTATCGTTAGAAAACTTGCAAAATGAATTCCCAGTGCTACAATCATGGCGGCTTCAAGCGCTAGCCCAAAACCAATACCGACTGCACCGATTAATGCAAGAGCAGCGCCGATAATTCTCAGCCACCTCAATTTCTTCAACTCCTTTCAAATTGTTAAGGTACCTCCTAAGTAGTGGCAGGCGTTACCATAGTGGAGCCATGCGCGCTCTGTGCTACGGCACCCATTACACCCTGCACAAGTTCGCGTTCGGACTGGGCAATGATACCAGCAGCTTTACGGCGGTTCTCGGCCCCTTCCTTTTCAATAGCGATATAGTCTGTGACCGCGCCCACAATTTCTGCGTTGACAAATTCGATTGTCTCCGTATCGATGATCTGGCGATTGATCGCTTTAGCCGACTCTACAACTCCGGTATGGAACTGTGTAGCCTGCTCGCGGAGCATTCTGTTGGTCAGGTCATCCACCGCATTTGCGGCCTTTGCAGCCTCAAGATTGCTTGCCATTGCAATAGACATCGCAATCTTCTTGCGCCAGAGCGGCATTGTAACAATAATTGATGATCTCAATTTCATCGTTAGGTCTTCGTCGTTCTGGATCAGCATATTGATTTGCGGTGCCGACTGCAGGCAGCTTGTTCTAGTCAGCCTTAGGTCGCCAAGACGTTTCTCGAATTGGTTGATACTCTTAGCGAATTTATCTGCCAACATCGCATCTTCCGGCTTACCGCTTGCTTCAGCTTGTTGCTGTAATTCGATCAGCTTACTGGTTCTTGCTTGTTCGATAGCAATTTCAGCTGCCTTGATGTAGAGAGTGAGTTCTTTGAAGGTTTCCCAGTTCTCCTCCCATAGATCATTTAGCATCACAATGTCTTTTTTGAGATTTAGCTCATGGCCTTCCAGCTGTTTTTGGATGTCATCAAGCGTCTTTTCGACACTCTGTTGTTTAACTACAAATGACTTTCCAGCTACTTGTACCTTCTTGAAGAAGTTTGACAAAAAGCCCTTATGATCTTTCTCTCCTTCTTTAACGTCCATCGCCACGACCATCCTAATTAGCAAATCGCTTACCTCTCCAGTGTTTTTAGTTTTCACGTTCTGGAGAGTACGCGTAGCCACAGCGGCAGATTTATTCTGTGCTGATGCGCCGTAGTTCAGAACGATGTCGGAATTAGCTACATCGATTTTAGCAGCAAAGTCGTCTACTAACTGCTTTTCTTCTTCTGTCAAGTCCTCTACCTTAGAAAGCACCTCCTCAGTGGTAGTCTCGACTTTTTTCAGTCCAGTTTCGTTTGATCCAGACGAGACCCCAGAGGCTCCATCTAGTACTAAATTGATAGCCATTTTTCATATGCCACCTTTCTTAAGATTTCAAACTGGGCCGCCAGCGACCCAATTCTTACATAATTATGTCAAAAAGCATCAGTTTTGTCAAGGGATCAACCTCCGAGGGCTCACCCATAAATTTCAGATATATTCCCAAATTCCACCGTCTGGCGTGTCTTTGATAGCTATTCCCTGCGCCAGTAACTTATCCCGTATTTCATCCGACTTAGCAAAATCCTTTGCTGCCCTAGCAGCATCCCGCTCACGAATTAAATCATATTGTTCTTCCGAAATATCCGGCGTATCGGCAATTAGTCGCAGGCCAAACAATTCATCAATCTTCTGCCAATCCGCCAAATTCAAATCTAAATTATCTATCAAAGCAAACGCCTCCGCGGAATTTAGATTGCTATTCACCGCGGCAAGAATTTCTGCAAAATGCAAACTCTTATTAGAATTTTGCCGTTTCTCTGGAATTTGATAGCACAAAGCGATACGGCTACGCCAATTATTTCGCCGATTTTTCGCCGCATCTAGGCTATCAAAAGTAAAATTGCGTGTGCCTTGATAATGGCCAGAAAGTAACCACATTTTGTAGTCCATCGCCGAAAAACCTTTATTCGCTAAATCTTCCAAAGTATAAGTATTGCCCAGCGATTTAGAAATCTTTTGCCCATCCACGGTGATAAAATCGCAATGTAGCCAGTAACGGGCTAAAGCCTTCCCTGTCATTGCGTAAGTCTGGGCGATTTCGTTGGTGTGGTGTACTGGGATGTGGTCCACTCCACCGGTATGGATGTCTATCGGCTCGCCAAGAGTCTCATGAATAATAGTAGAGCACTCCAAGTGCCACCCTGGATATCCTGGCCGGCCTAGATACTCCCACCGCATAGCATGCTTTTCGCCCGGCTGGATAAACTTCCACACCGCAAAATCTGATACATTGCGTTTTTCCGTATTAAACCCTACTCTAGCCCCGGCTTGTAGCCCCGCTAAATCTAGTCGCGCAAAATCCGCATATTTCGCAAACTTAGAAGTATCAAAATATACCCCATCTTTAGTTTCATAAGTATAGCCGGCCGTGGTCATTTTGTCTACCGCTTGCATATCGGACTCTATGTAATCAGTCGCGCGTGCCAATACGTCAGCCGGCAAAAACTCCATCTTGGTATAATTATCTAGATAGATATTAATATAAAAATCCGCGATTTCGTATACACTTTTGCCTTCGCGTGCGGCGCCTTGTTCTAACTTATCTTCTCCTTCATCGCCATCCGATGTTAGGTGCCCTACGTTCGTTAAATTTAGTACCCGCTTTACCTTGTATCCATCAGCTTTCAAAGTGCGTACTAAAAGGTCCCAGTAAGTATACGCTGCATAATTCCCAATGTGTGGGAAACTATATACCGTTGGCCCACAAGTATAAATCTTCACTTCTTCGCCTATAGGCTTAAATTCTTCCAATTTACGCGTCGAAGTATTATATAGTTTAAGCATTCAAAATCCCTTCTAGTATGCCAACCATTTTACTATATTTTTCGCGCGATACACCATGATGCCCAATGGTTTTTATGGCAGTGAGATATTTTGGATTCTCTTTTAAGATTTTTGGCAGATTATAAGACGCAATAAATGCATCTTGGTCGCCATATATTAATGTAGCGTGGGTCTTAATTCCGGCCAAAACCTTGTAGTTCTTTTTGTTCATTACGATATTCTTAAGTGAATTATTAAACGCTTTAGTTTCTAGCACTTGACGATTTTTCAAACTCACTGCATCGCGGAACATATCTAAAGCCTTTTCAAATGCCGGATTTTCCAAATCTTCTATCGTATAAATCGGTGGCGAGACCAAAATTAAATGTTTCACAGATTTTTTATAGGTATCTGCATAGCGTGTCACGATAAAAGTCCCCATAGAATGCCCCACTAGCACCAAAGGCGTATTGAGTTTTAATTTTTCAATAGAATTATGTAGAGCGGCAATTTGTTCCTTGTAGTCGTAATTCAGTTCATCATCAGAACGTGACTGGCCCGAGCCAAGCAAATCAAACGCCACAAACCGAATATCCTTTAAAGATGTGGTGCCTTCTAAATATTTTAACGCATTAGTAAAACTAGACGAATCCGACGCAATGCCATGTATAAATACTACTGTTAGCCGCGGTTCCTTCACTGCGCAAAAGTCATGTGTTTTTTTAAGAATTAATTTTTTACTAAACATTTTCTAACATCTCCGGTATTATTTTGATTAAATCGTGCACTACTTCTTCGTAAGTGGTGTCGTATGTTCTAAACCCAGCCGCTTGTGGATGGCCACCACCACCAAAGTATCCGGCGATCTTTTCAGCAATCGGCACACCGGATGTAGTACGGATTTTGCCAGTCACCTTGCCATCTGGGTAAGTTTTTACCGCCACGGCTACCTTTACACCTTCTACTAAGCGCATTTCCTCCAAAATTAGTACATTAGGATTATACTCATCAGAATATTCGCGAATATCATCCCACGGAATATGTACTGTCGCTAATTCTCCATCCAAAGAATACTCGATTCGCTTAATTAGGTCGGCTTTGTAATCTAATATTCTCGGTGACTTTTTCATGAATTCACGGCGACGATCTTCGAGGTCGGAAATAACCGCCCCTAGTCGCGTCAAATCCGCCGCTATTTCAAAGGTCTCTGCTGTTACCGAAGAACTAGTTAGTCCGAGCGTATCAGATAATATTCCCTGAAAAATCGCTTCGGCGGCTTTCACGTTAATTTCAATATTCTGGTCTTTTGCAATGCTATAAATCAGCTCCGCGCAAGCTGGGCGGATTTCTATGATACTTTCATGCGGAAACTCTATATCGTCAGGTGTCTCGTGATGGTCTATCACTAATACCGGCGCCGAATATAACTTATTCCGGATTGCTGCATCACCTAGTAGTTTAGAAAGCAACACCTCGGCCGCAGTATCTACGATAATGTATCCGTCCGCCTTAAAATCAAATTCATTTGTTACTCTGGACCAATCGCCAAAATAATGCAGATATTTTGGTATGTCTACCGGGCAATATAATGAAATATCTTTACCTGGGAGTAAATAATCTAAAGCTATTGCGCTACCCAGAGAATCACCATCTGGATTTTCTGCCTGTATTACGCAAATCCGATTTTTATTTTTCACAAAATCACTAAACACACTATACATAATATATATTATATCATGCCAAAATGGTGGTATAATGTGGATATGGATAAAAACTTTCGCGTGAGGGTGATTTGTGGCTTGGGCTTATTTGTTGTTGCACTTATTGCTATGTATACTTTTGATGCCGTGCCATTTAAAATCTTATTTGGTGTATTCGCCATTATTGCCGGCATAGAACTTCTAAGTTTTTTCAAAAAAGTTGCACATTTTAAAAATGTTATTCTTGCGATTATTGAAATAATGTTTTTGTTTTATGGCTCTATGTTTATTGCACAAATCGGTGTGGTAGAAATTTGGTATCTTATCTTTGGTGTTTGTGGATATGATATTTTTGCTTATTTATGTGGTAAAATGCTCGGTGGTAAAATCATTAGAAACCACCACCCCTTCCCTAAAATCTCTAAAAATAAAACTTGGGAAGGCACCATACTTGGTTTAACTATCTCTATAATTTTAGTACTTATTCTTACTACCGCGCTTGGTCGTGCGGATTATATTTATTTACTCTGTGGGCCACTTGCTCTAATGGGCGATTTGTTTGAAAGCTATCTGAAGCGTCAATTCAAAGTAAAAGACTCTAACGAAATCGTCATCAAAAATAAATTCTTTGAAAAGTTAGAAATATTGGTCGGCGGCACCGAAGGCCATGGCGGTTATTTGGATCGCATAGACTCCATCGCCTTTACAGCCACGGTACTACTCATTATCACTGCACTGTTCTTTTAATTACTTAATAACTTTTTTCCAGCCTTTGATTAAATAATCCCCACCGGAAAAAATTGTAAGTATTAATGCCGCATATAATGTAATATTGCCTAAAATCGCAAACAATTCCAAGTTCACAATTAAGTTTAACAACAGAATAATTAGCGCTGTCATTTGTACAGTAGTTTTTAATTTACCATAAAAAGATGCCGCAATTGTAACGCCATCCCGCGCTGCCATCATTCGCATGCCGTCTACTGCAAAATCGCGTACTAATATTATTGCGAATACCCACACCGGTATTATGCCGAGTACCACCAGTGCTAAAAACGCCAAATTTACCAACATTTTGTCTGCTAATGGATCCAAGAAGGCGCCCAAATCTGTCACGATTTTATCGTGCCGTGCCCATTTGCCATCCACTAAATCCGAAATTGCTCCTGCAATAAATAACACCAGTGCTACAATTTTTGCCCAAGTTTCCGGCGCCAACACAAAAAACATAAATAATACCGATAATATCATCCGTGCAATGGTAAGATAAGTTGGCCCGGTTAATTTACTTGTTTGTTTCATACAATATTCCTGCGATGCTCTACCTTCCAGGCGCGTACTTTGGCGAACTTTGCCGCTAGCACATCAGTAGACCATTTGTCTCCCAGCATTACAGTTTCACTAGGCTTAAAGCCATACTTTTGTATTGCCTCAGTAAGTTTAGTACTCATTGGCTTCTTGGCCCACCACACGCAAGGTACTTTGATTGGCTCGCAAAATTTTTGCATCATCTTTTTGCGACCATTATTAGAGACTATTACGATTTTTACCCCAGCTTTGCGGCAGTCATCTATCCAATCGGCTAGTTCGTCCGCTGGCTCTTTCTCGGAATGCAATCTTAAAGTGTTGTCAAGATCACACAAAAGCAATTTCACACCTTCTTTTTTAAGCAACTCCGGCGTTACGTCTTCGAATTTCTCAAATTTTTTGTCAGCTTTGAAAATGCTCATATATTTATTTTAACACAAATGGGGTATAATATATACTATGCCTTTAGAATTTATCTACAAAAAAATTAAAAACACTCTGCGCAAAATTGATATGAAATTAGAGCGCGCTAAATATGGCTACATAGATAAACTACCAGAGGACATTAGCTACCCAGAAGGTGGCTTATACGATGTAGTTTATGAAGCATCCTGTAAATGGCCGCACAATACCGCCTTGCAGTATTTTGATACTGAAATTACTTACAAAGAAATGATTAAAAAAATTAACAAAGTAGCTGCAGCTTTGAAGGCTCTCGGTGCCGAAAAGGGTGATCGCATTACGGTGTGTATGCCCAATACTCCCGAAGCTGTCTACATGTTTTACGCTATTAACGAGATTGGCGCGATAGCTAATATGGTGCATCCACTTTCCTCCGCCAAAGAAATCGAAGACTATCTTAACCAGTCTGAATCTAAAATCATTCTTTGTGTAGATATTTCTTACCCTAAGGTAGAGTCTATTATTAAAAATACCAGTGTAGAGCAAGTGATCGTGGTATCCCCTACTCGTTCTATGGATAGAATCGTACGCGTTCTTTATAAAGTTACCAAAGGGCGCAAAAACCATATCAATAAAAGTCAACACGTTATTACCTGGGATAAATTCCTAAACAAAGCCAGTAAATTTATTGGCAATCCCCATGCTCGGGTAAATGCTAAAGACGACGCGGTAATTATGTACTCTGGCGGCACCACCGGTAAACCCAAAGGTATTATCCTGTCTAATCTTAATTTCAACGCCCAGGCGCTAGGTGCTAAATACCTGGTGCCAGAGCTTTTCAAAACTGACCATTCCTTTATGGCTTTCTTGCCAAATTTCCATGCCTTTGGCCTGGGTTGCTGTATTCATATGCCACTTTACTTTGGCGCCCGCTCTTTTCTAATCCCTCAGTTTAACCCCAAAAAGTTCAAAAGCTATATCACCAAATATAAGGTAAATATTCTGGTGGGTGTTCCTACGGTGTTTGATTATCTCACTAAGATTAAATTTAAAAAAGACGGCCTGAAAAATGTGAAATACGTGGTGTCTGGCGGCGATATGGTCAGCATGTCTAGCAAAGAAAAAATCAACGATTTCCTAAAAGCTCATGGCTCTAAAGCTCTGATCGAAAACGGCTATGGCCTTACCGAAGCTTCGGGCGGCTTTATCTTTTCCCCACTTAGCGTGGCGGAAGACCCAGACGGCATTGGCTATCCCCTGCCAGATAATGACGTAATTATTATGGATATCAATACCAAAAAAGAAGCTGATCTAGGCGAGGATGGCGAAATCTTGGTGCGTGGTGTATCGGTAATGAAAGGTTACCTTAATAAACCTAAAGAAACCGAAGAAGCCTTTATCACGGTGGGCGGTAAGAAATATCTTCGCACTGGCGATATTGGCTATATAGACGAGCACGGCCTAGTGCACTTCCGCTCACGTCTCAAGCGTATGATTATTTCCAATGGCTACAATATCTACCCGGCGAATATTGAAGACGTTACCTTAAAATGTAAAAACGTAGAAGCTTGCGCCGTAGTAGGTCGTGAGGATAAATTACGCGGTGAAAAGGTAGTAGTATTTGTAGTGCCAAAGGCCGAAGTGTCTGAGCGTACCATCAAAAAAGAACTAAACAATATTTATAAACAATACCTAGCCAAATACGAAATCCCACGCGAAATCCGTTTTATCGACGCTCTCCCCAAGACTAAATTAGCCAAGGTAGACTTCAAAGCGCTAGAAAACTATTAAAGCTTAGTACGATTCTCCAAAGCCGCACTTAAGGTAATCTGGTCTGCATAAGAAAGGTCTACTCCTAACGGTAGCCCGCGCGCTAGGCGCGTAAGTTTAAGCTCTGGATTTTTTTCGTGTAGCATTTTTTCGAGCAGTAGCGCCGTAGATTCTCCTTCTACGGATGGATTTGTCGCAATGATTACTTCCGCCACATTATCTTTTTCTATGCGTTCTATTAGTTCGCGAATATGTAGCTGGTCTGGCGTAATACCGTCTATGGGCGATACAGCGCCACCTAGCACATGATAAGTGCCCTTGTAGCCATGCGTTTGCTCTATTGCGTAAATATCTAGCGGCTCTTCTACCACTAGTACGGTAGCCTTATCGCGAGCCGGGTCCGCATATAGCGGTGACACATCATCGTTTGCGTCTATCAAGGCAAAAGTCACTGGGCAAGACTTCACACCATCGTGCAAATTAGCTAATGCGTTAGCAATATTATCTGCGACTTTTTGATTGGTCTTGAAAAGATAATACGCATAGCGTTCTGCTGTACGCGGCCCCACGCCAGGCAACATGCCCAATGCGTCTATCACGTTATTTAGTGCTTGGGGTAGCATTACATTCCAATGCCAAGATTGCCTAGCCCGCCCATTAGCGGCTTCATTTTGTCAGTTGCAATTTCTTGTGCTTTAGCAAAACCATCACGCATACAATTTTCAATCCAGCGCTCTAACTCGTGAATATCGTCTAGATCTACCTTCTCTGGGTCGATCTTTACTTTTTTCACTTTTAGCTCACCGTTAATTTGCACCACCACTGCGCCATCACCGGCTTCTACCTCTACAATTTCATTTTTTAACTCTTTTTGCGCTTTACGAAGCTGGTTAAGTAGTTTCATTTGGTCCATTGTTTGGCCCATATTATTCTCCTTCCACTTTTTCAGTATATGTATATAAATATATTATATCAGAATTATCCCGCATTGGGGAGGTGATTATTTGCGTCAAAGCGTATTCTTCTGGCTTATCCGTCAGTTGCCCTAGCACTGCTAGTTTGTCCACTCTTTCTATTTTGTCTATCACCTTAATGTCACTCTTTGCTTCTAGTATTTTATAAAAATCATAATTTTCGGTTACCAGCAGACATTCGTCTGTCAAATTGTCACGAACCACCGCTAGTTTATCGCTAAATTCGGTAGCGATATTTGGGTTATACCGGTAACCATATATATATTGTAAAAGCCCTGGTATTATCATAAACCCAAATAGTATCGCTAGTGGTAATATCGCCGATACTCTCGCATACGGGTTCTCCGGGAACAGCCCATACCATTTCTCTAGTAAATATTTCAGCCCATGTGCCACCAATATCGAAAACGGTAGAATAAAGAATATCACCGCCTGCGGGTTAAACCCGGTGAGGATCAAACAGAATACAATTAAAATCGAAGCGATAGAATTACGCGATGCAAAGAAGCCTTTGGTAGTAGAAAACAGCCCAATTAATGCCAACGCAAAGGTTGGCAAACTAATTAGCGGTGAAAGAAATACGCTTTCCAAACTGTTGTGCCATGAAAACACCGGTGCTAGCCCCGCGGCGATATTGCCAAAGAATTGCCCCATATGGAAATCCTTGGTAAATAGTAGTTCCATGATAGTTTCTGGGTGATTCACGATATTAATGCCCAGTATCGTAAATCCGGCCAGTGTAATAATTCCTACCAGCATTAGTGGTAACTTTGGCAGACCTTTTAATACAAATCTTAAGTGCGGCTGCGTCAGTACAAATATCACGCAAAATACTGCAAAATATATCATATATGGCGTAAAGATAGATAACAGCATCATGATTGCGAATAAGAAACAATATATCGGCCTAGGCCTCTTCTCGCCTTGAATCTTAGAGCCTAGCCAGAGTAATAGCGTGGGCCAAAACACCAACATAATTAATGGTGTACCACTTCCGGCCAAAAATAGAAATGGCGTAGATAATATGATCAAACACGATGCGAGGAGCGACACATTGCTCTTAAACCATCGGTTGAGCAGCAGTATTAAAAGGAAGCCCAAAAGTAACCCTATGATGATGCTGGGTAGCTTGATAGTATATGGCGATAAGCCGAATATCACGATAGAGAATTTCTGTAATAATCTGTACGGCAAATCTACAATGTCACCATTTAATATGCCGTTTTTGCCTAGGTAATATGAATTGGACGCTGAGCTAATTTCCGCATCCGACAGCCCATTTTGGGCAAATAGTGGCAGGGCGAATAATAAAGCAATAAATGCCGTACCCAGCACTACATAGCCAAT
Organism: uncultured Candidatus Saccharibacteria bacterium; assembly: GCA_964407015.1. Lineage (GTDB taxonomy): Bacteria > Patescibacteriota > Saccharimonadia > Saccharimonadales > Saccharimonadaceae > Nanosyncoccus. The sequence goes on along the minus strand of CAYOTX010000008.1, from coordinate 12,578 downwards.
AATAAACCGATATCGGTACAAAAAAAGTTTAGAAATAATAATTTTCTTCACATAGGTATTATAACATATTTTATGTAATTTTCTAATACCATAAGCATTTTATTTTTTCTCACAAAGTTTTAAAACTATGCTACAATAAAAATGCAAACTTCATTACAAAATAAAGCCACGGTAATTTTATATTACACGTAGTTCCATATTATAAATGGCGCCGTAAGGACCTAATCGTGTGTTGGAATTCCGATCATATGGTTAATGGATTGCACCCTTGCGGTGCCATTTTTGTATACGCCTTTTCATATATTACAAAGATGGCACCGCATCCTAAGTGAAAAACTCTAAGTGAGGCAAACATAATGCGGTGTAAGAAAAACATAACTTACAATATTAGAAACATAACATTTAGTTTACAAAACATAATATCGTTTTTTAGAAACTTAATCGGCCATTTTACAGATAAAGAAAAAATCTTAACATTAAGTTTTAGAAACATAACCTTATACTCATTAATCTTAACATTAAGCTCTATAAACATAATAAATACATTTCCTTATATTCCTAATACTTCTGCCTTAAGCTATCAAAGTAGTACAGATGTTAAATTTACCTTCAACCCTACATTATCCATCAATATCTCATCTTCAGATTTAATAATAGACAACCTTACTCCAGGTACTGTTAGTGATAGCAATGTAATAAATGTATCCGTAGCTACTAATGCATCTCATGGCTATACATTAGCTGCTACAGTAGGCGATAGTTTACATAATAATACTAACCTAACTCATACTAATGGCACTAATACATTTGATAGTATAGCTACAAATAGTAGTTTACCTAATCTAACCACAGACAATACTTGGGGATATAGCTATAAACTTTCAAACAATACTACTTGGAATAATTATTCTGGTTTATCTAACGAAACTAGTAAAATTCTAGTTAATACAGATAACCAACTAGCTAAACCTATAGACTTTAAAATAGCAGCAAAAGCAGCAGAGACTCAACCAAGTGGTACCTATACTAATACTATTAACTTTATTACTATATCTAAACCAATACCTAAAACCATAGAAGATATAGTATATATGCAAACCTTTGGAGAATTATTACCTACGGACTTACAGACAGTAAAAGATTCTATGGAAGAAGAACACACCTACACCCTAAAAGACGCAAGAGATGAACAAGACTACACTATAGCCAAACTAAAAGATGGTAAAATCTGGATGACTAAAAACTTAAATCTAGCTGGTGGAACAGAAATTACCAGTGAGCTATCTGACGTTCCAGAAGGATATACTCTCCCTACTGATAATGGCTTCCAAGAAGGAAATAGATTACCAGAATCTTCACAGACTGGATTTAGTGACAATACACAGGCTTACGTATACAATACCGGTAACAACACAGACAATTGCGCGAGACCTGGTTGTTATAGTTATTATTCCTGGCATGCAGCTACGGCTGGGTCTGGAGTAGGCATCACCGCCAATAACGCTAATGCACCATATTCTATTTGTCCGAAGGGGTGGCGGTTGCCGAATGTTAGTGGTTTAGATTTTGCTAATCTAGTGGCTATATATGGTTCAGGAACAGATTTTTACAATAATGCCGGGCCTAGTACGATTCCGAATTTCCTGCTCGCAGGCTTTTACAGAAATAGTTATTTTGAAAATGGAAACTCCTACGGAGGTTACTGGTCTTCCAAAAGATATTCCAATACCATGGGTATCAATTTAGCAATTTATCGCTCAACAGTATCTTTTGGAAATGCCCTACAATACTATGTTGGAATGTCTATTCGCTGCCTCGCCAGATAAATTATTCCCTAGTCTTATCCAGCGACATAAAGCGGAGTAGCTCTGGATGGAAGTAGAGCTCTATCTTGCCTACTGCTCCGTGGCGGTGCTTGGCCACTAAGAGCTCAGTGATATGGGTTTCTTCGTAATTATCATCAACCACCACCTCCTCCTCACCAGATATATTTTAGTAGGCGGCCAAACTCCAGTTTCTCAAACTTCAAAACATTCTTTTCCTTAATGATAAAATCACGCCAAGACAAAAATATGCACTAAATTTCAATTATTTTTCAGCTTCGCATAATATAATATATATATGGCAACCAAAGTTTTCGATCGTATTGAAAAAAAGTATCTGGTTACTAGTGCTCAAAAAAAGAAATTACTAAATACTATCAAAAAGCACATGCGACCAGACAATTATCACAAGTCGGAAGTGATCAACCTATACTTTGATAACGATAACTACGATTTAATCATTCAGTCTATAGATCGCCCCGAATTTAAAGAAAAACTCCGCGCTCGTAGCTATGGCGGGTACGACCGCGTGTTTGTCGAGATTAAAACCAAAATCAAAGGCAAAGATAATAATATTGGCTACAAGCGCCGCGTGATGATTACGCACGAAGATTTTGACGAATTTATTAATCATAAAGCCACGCTAGTAAAATTGTCTCAACGCTCTATAGAAAGTAATAACGACCTGCAAATCGCCAAAGAAGCCGATTATCTCGTAGAACACTTTGATTTAAAGCCCAAAATTCTTATTACTTATAACCGCGAAAGCTATAAGGGTGAAAACGACCTACGCATTACTTTCGATACAAATTTAAAATATCGTAGTAAAAATTTAAGCCTAATTAAAGGAAAGCGTGATAAAATTTACTTTAAGAATAAGCCAAACACCATTATGGAAGTAAAGGCAAACGGTGTAATTCCCCTTTGGCTCGTTAATATAATGTCAGAGGAAAAGATTTATCCACAGCAATTTTCCAAGATCGGTAAGGTTTATGAAAGATTGAGAAAGGAACACAATGTTTAATAGTATTTTCGACGCAACTACTACAGGCCTAGATATTAAAACCGGCCTAATCTGTGCCAGTGTAGCGCTAGGGCTTGGTATAGTAATCGCGATCACCCACATGAAAACCTCGCAAACCACCAAAGGTTTTCTTGTCACGCTTGCCACACTGCCACTGCTCGTGATGGCCGTAATGATTATGATTAATGGCAACCTCGGTACTTCCATTGCTATTTTGGGTGCATTTTCGCTAATTCGTTTTCGCTCTATTCAGGGCAAGGCTAAAGATTTGCTCAGCGTATTCTTTGCTATGATGATAGGCCTAGCCTGTGGCATGGGGCATATTCTATTTGCTGCAGTTATCACTTCGATCGCGGTAGTTGCTATTGTGTTTTTCACTTATACAAACTTTTTAGAACCCAACAAAAAACAGCGCGTACTTAAAATTGTGGTACCCGAAGACCTAGACTACGAAGAAGCTTTCGATGAAATTTTTTCCAAGTATACTTCTCGTGCCGACCTCACCCAAATGAAAACCATGAACATGGGCAGCCTCTACAAGCTTACCTATGACATAACCATGAAATCTGGCATCAAAGAAAAAGAATTCCTCGACGAAATTCGCGTAAAAAATTGCAATCTTAAAGTTTTACTCTCTCATCCATGCATGGAAGAGGAGATGTAAATGCCTAAAAACAAAAATAATAAAGTTTGGGGTGAAGTTCCTAGTAACGCTACACCACGTACCGAGCGCAAAAAATCCCCTAAAAGTAAAATTGATAAAAAATGGCTGCTAGCTGGGCTATTGGTAATTATTGTGCTAATCGCGGCAGTAGCAATTAACGCCGGCCGCAGCAATAATATTCCTACCAGCTCTAACTTACTCGATATCGACAACGGCGACTTAAAAATTGACTGGAGTCGCTATGCTACTACGAATGTCGAGCTTCTAGATAGCTTTACTATTACGAATTCTGGGGTTTATCATCTGACCGGCTCGCTCGATAACGGCTCTATTTTAATTAACGCTGGCGACAAAAGCGAGGTCAAGCTTATTTTAGAAGATGTTTCTATTAAAAATTCCACCAGCCCGGCTATTAGCTGTATTTCGGGCGACGATTTAGTGATAGAATTAATCGGTGAAAATTATTTAGCCGACGGCACTAAATATTCTGCCGATTTAGACGAAGATATTAAAAGTACTATTTATTCCAAAGCGGATCTCATTTTTGAAGGCGATGGCGAGCTCACTGTCGCGGCCAACTATCAAGACGGTATTGTGGGCAAAGACGATCTAAAATTCAGCAGTGGCACCTACCACATTGCCGCAACAGACGATGGCATTCGTGGCAAAGATTCGGTATACATTACGGGCGGTACTTTTGATATCACCGCCAAAGGTGATGCGGTCAAATCTACCAACGAGACCGATGCTGGCAAAGGCTTTGTTCTAATTGAAAACGGCAACATTGCTATTGCTGCCGGCGACGACGGCATCCATGCCGTCAACATGCTGGCTGTCCAGGGTGGTACTATTAATATTGCTAAAAGTTACGAAGGATTAGAGGCTCAGAAAATTATTATTAATAATGGCGAAATTTCCGTTACTGCTTCAGACGACGGCATTAATGCAGGTGGCGGCTCTGACAATACTTCTAAAGACCCTATGGCCGGTGATGCTAATTGTGAGTTAACTTTTAATGGTGGCAATGTTTACATAAATGCTAGTGGTGATGGTGTAGATAGCAATGGCTATGTTTATTTTAATGATGGCAAGGTAGTAATAGACGGCCCAACTAACAACGGTAACGGTGCCTTGGACAGCGGTCTTGGCATTATTATGAATGGCGGCGAAGTGATCGCTGCGGGCTCTAGCGGTATGGCCGAAACTTTAGGCGATACCTCTAGCATATATAATATCAGTGTTTATTTCCCTACTCAGCAAACTGCTGATACCAAGATAGAAATCAGAAATAGTAACGACGAAACTATTTTAGCACATACCTCTGCCAAGACCTTTAGTTACCTTGCCGCTGGTAGCGCTTATTTTAAGCCGGGCGAAACTTACGCGCTTTATTTAAATGGCGAGAAGTACCAAGATTTTATAATTAGCGACATCGTAACTACGATTGGTAACTCAAATTCCAATAATATGATGATGCCGCCAGGCGGAAGAAGAAAATAATAAAATAAATTATTTTCGTAAGCGCCTACGCTTCACGCCGGGAAGAATTTTTCTAAATTTTTTAACGAAAAATCGCTCGTCTCACGCCGGATGGGGGTTCGCTCGTCGATTTTTCTAAAATTTAGAAAAATTTTCTCGGGTTTGCTTTATGCTTACTCGAATTAATTTATTTTATTACACCGCATCATTTATTTTTATTACATTATATTAGTTCCACTTGTGTTATAATTATGCAAAAGGAGGTTTCGTGCAATTAATTGTAATCTTGTTGGCTACGGTTTCGATATTAACATTTTTGTCCGGCGCCATTGTATTTTTTGGCTCATCTAAGGGCGACAGAGTGCGCTCGGCTTGGTATTTTGCCGCTGCCATTTTTGCTACCGCCTGGATGGCTTCTATTGCTACCTTTATGGTGGCTACGCCAGATCGCGCCGATGTAATCGGCTGGCATGTCAACTGGACTTTTATTAGTGCTATTTTCCTAGATGCCGCTTTTCTCGGCTACGGTGCTTGGGAAAAGAAATATGGCAAAATTGCCACTCTTATTTTCTTACTGCTAGGTCTAGGCATTAGCGGTGCCATTTTAATTAATCCTACTGCACTCTATTCTGACGTAATTTTAAGCAATACTGGTAATAGTGTAGTCATGTGCATGGGCCCAGTTTACTTCTCTTACATTGCTTTCTTTGGTGCTATCGTACCGGCTATTATTGCCGTATTTTTCCACCAGTTCCTCAAATCTCGCTCCAAGCGCAAACGCGGCGGTGATATCATCACCATGGCTAGTTTTGCCACTTCTAGCACTCTAGTCTTAATCGTTAACCTCATCTTGCCACTCTTTAATAACTGGAATTTTATTTGGCTAGGTCCCCTAGCGCTCGCCGTTACTATTCTATGTGTTTACTATACTATTTTGCGTTACCGCATGCTTAATCTTTCTTCTATTTGGCTACGTATCTTTTCTTATATTGTAGTAATTGCCTCCATTGCTATTATCTATATGATTATCTTTTCTGTAATTTTTGCTGCTCTCTTCCGCGGTTCTACACCATCTACCGAGGTAATTATCCTAAACTTCATTATGATTCTGATTTTCATTACTTTGATCCCGGCTATGAATACCTTAATAACTTTCATCCGCTCATTAATTATGGGGCAAGACCCTAAAAAGGGCCACGAATAATGGAAGCTAAGCAGCCGCAACGCAAAAGTCGCATGACTATTTTATTATCGCTTAACGCGGCTGCTATTTTAATTGCTGGCGTATTAATTACTAGTGCTATTTGGTTAAATGGCGGCATTACTTTTCGCGCGGTAGACGAGCGTTCAGATATCGTAGCCGATACTACTGGCACGATGGAGCTTCTAGAATCTGTTTCAGATTCTGAAGCCTCGGTCAACTTAGATATTATCGGCAACGATGATTATGTTTCCACCGCCAGCCACGAATTTGATAGCTCTGACGTGCCCTCTGGCCAGCTTTGGAATGAAAATGCTATCACTATTTACGCCACGCCAGATACCGACATCTGCGTAGGTGGTGGCCTATCTGGACTCGGCGACATGTATTGGCAGACTTCTGATTCTAATGTAATTACCGGGTTTTACGATTCTGCCCGTACTTGGCTAGGATATAGCAATGACACTTGCCGCTATCCAGTAATTAGCGGCACCGGCACCACTACTATCACCGCCGGTACTTACGACGGCAAACGTAAAGATTCTATCACTGTCACTGTGATAAACCCACCTGCCGAACAATGGGAACATGAGGTATTAACATTGGTTAATAAAATCAGAATCAAAAATAATCTCAAAAAGCTTGCCTGGGGCGATACTTGCGATAATGCTGCTGATATTCGTGCCAGCGAGACCATGCAGCTATACGCGCACACTCGCCCAGACGGTAGTAGCTGGTCTACTGTATGCCCGGCACCAGACTCTGGCGGCGTAAGTGGTGAAAACTTGGCTATTGGTAACGCCGCAGTTTCTCCAGCTACCGTGGTAGCGCTCTGGATGGGTTCCGAGACCCACCGCGCCAACATCCTAAACCCAGATTATACCAAGCTTGCCGTAGGTTTTGTTTTCGATATCAACTCTACCTACAAAACTCATTGGTCACAATTCTTTAGTACTTATTAAATTCTGCTTCAATCATTGTGCCGAGTTTGCGGATTTGTTGGAACGGCACTTTGTTCGTCATTGCTACCACAATAAAATGTCTATTCTTTTCTGGAAATTCCACAATTGCCGCATCGTGATAAACGTCCCAAGCCCCTTCTTCTTCGTTATAGCTCCACCCCACTTTATTATAAACATTAGCCCTACCAGAAAACCCGCTCGGTAAACCTTGCCGCCAATTGTAAGTCGTCTCTGGTTGGTTCAAGAATGAATCTTGCATTTGTGCTACCAATGCATCATTTTTTATATCCGGATGTTCGTAAAACAATTTCATCATTTCTGTGATGTCTTCAGCATCAGAACTTAAGCCCTCCACATCAGTATTATGAATGGCAAAATCTTCCTCCACTATTTTTTCTAATTCATTGTAGCCGATCATTTTGTGTAAAGCCTCTGCGCATGGCGAATAAGATTCTCGAATAGCCAAATCTAAACACTCTGAGATATTATAACCAGTAGCACCAGCCTTGGCACTTGCTTGCCATTCGCCACTTTCTAGTCGGCGATACCCCTCATATACTACAAATAATTTATACAGAGATGCGGTATTGTAAGTTTCTTCTGTATTATATTCGCCCACTATCTCGTCGCGGTCTAAATCATAAATTAGTACACTCTTATTCCCGCCCACCGTTTTTACCCACGCATCTACCACAGGTTGAAAATCTATCTTTTCTGGCTTTACCTCTGTATTTTCGGAACTTTGAGACACGCTTTCTTCGGTAGCATTTCCGATATCAGATTCCGTCTGTGACTTGGTGCTATCAAAAAACATCAAATATAGTATTATCGTAAATGTCGCTGCGAATATTGTTAGCAGTACCAAAAACAGCCAACTATAATTTTTTCTACGTCGTCTTATGGCCTGGCCTCTACCAACCTTTTGATAAACCATTTTGTAGTCTCCTCATCTAACAATTTAGTTTGCATATTACTATCATAAATAGTCGGTACGATGCGAGTTTGCAGTAATTTATTTTTATAGAAATAATGCTCTAAAATCAAACTACGAGTCGTGCCTGGCCACCACACTTGGTCAAAGAATAAATTCCCTAGTCCATAATATATCGCGCCGTCACCATAAATCTCAAAAGTTTGGGGCTGGTGTGCGCTGGTGCCCACCACTATGTCGGCGCCCAAATCCCTCAAATGGCGGAAAAACCCCACTTGATCGCCCGCCGCTGAATCGGCATAGTCGCAGGTAGTGTCCTCAGTCTCCGACACATAGGCACTGCATTCATAATATTGCACATCCACTATCACAAAATCCCCTCTAGCTTTAGCCTCTGCAATTTCTGCTGCGGCGCTCTCTTCATAATATTGGTTTGCGCCCGGCGTATTCCCCTGCGTTGCGCCACCAGTAGACAAATTGTAGGCCAAGAAAGTGATACTATTCCCTTTCTCATCTATCTCTAGCGGTATTGTCGCCTCATCGGCATTACGTCCCCCACCCACTATCTTAATGTTATTTTGTTCATAAATATCAATTGTTTCGCGCGCCGCCTCGTTACCACAATCTTGGTTGTGATTACCAGTAAGTTCTACAATATCTAGTCCAATCGCCGTTAGCGTATTGATAAACCTTGGGTCCGAACAAATATTATCTGCATTCGCTGCATCCGCAAAAGAAGATTCGTTTGATGTGTGTGCTATATCAAACCCAGCCAAATATCCCCTGATTTTCTCCGCAAAATACGTCGCATCACCTACAGATTTTAATTTAGCATTCATTCCGCGACTTAGTGCCGTTACCCCAGTTTGCGCCATGGTTAGCACTGTGTCTTTTTCTGGCCATTCTTTCGTAAAAGTTTCCGCCACTAGCGGTGCAATTTCATCGTTGTACTTATCAGAATTAAAACTAATCACTCTAAATATCGCCCCCTTGTCAAAATTATTCAGATAATATTCTCCGTCCATGGTCAATAACTTTTGCGTAAAATCTAAGTCGTCCACCGAAATCATTTGATATTCGCCACCTGTAAACTCATCTTTATCCGTTCTTTCATCATAAAAATTTGCCACCGGCACATATATATCATATAAAAATTCACCCTCACCAAGTTCCGGCTTCACCGTATACTCTTCTGCGCTAATCGTTACATCTTTGTCTAGAACTATTTCTTCCTTAAATATTGCTTGTAATTTCGCCAATTCTTCCGGCTTCAGACTTTCATCGTAATACACCACTCCAGGTGCATGAAAAATCCCAGTTTTAGTAAAAAACTGCATCCCCACGAATGCTGCCGCCGCCACCATAATAAACATCACTATCTTTATCCATGGTCTTTTCGCTCGACTACGCTTTCTCTGTCCCATACAAACATTATAGCATGTTTGCCTGCGGCCAAAAATGTTATAATAAGGTTATGTTTAAATGGTTTAGCCGTAACGAAATCGAGCGTGATATTTTCTCGCCTAATTCAGGAGTTCGCTGCCATTTTGCGCTTAAATCCGGCCGCATTTCTTATGCTGTATATAAAAATGATAAGTTAATAATTAAGCCTTCCAAGCTTGGCTTTAAAATCTGTGGCGAAGCCCCTTTGCAAGATAATCTTAAGCTTATCCGTACTCAAACCAAGAAACACGCAGAAACTATTGAGCTAGAGTGGGGTGAAGACCGCTATATTAATAATAATTATACTGAAGCGGCTTTTTACCTAGCCGAAAATAAAGACTCTAAGCGTATTATGACATTACGTTTTCGCGTGTTTGATAATAGCGTGGCTTTTCGCTACGAAATTCCACCTCAGCCCAAATTTCAGCGCATCACCATCAAAGACGAGCTGACCGAATTTAATATAGATCTCAACACCACTGCCTGGAAAATCCCCGCCTATCAGCCAGACCGCTACGAGTACAATTACGAAAAAGCCACCGTTTACGATTTAAAGCATTCGGTGCACACTCCACTCACCCTTCGTACCCAAAGCGGCTGCTACCTAGCTATTCACGAAGCCGCGCTTTATAATTATGGTTCCATGACTATTAAGCTAAATGACCAGCAAATTCTTAAAACCGATATCACCCCCCTTTCTGACGGCACCAAGGCTCATGTAGATTTGCCTTTTAGTACTCCGTGGCGCTTAATTATGTTAGCTGATTCTGCTATCGAGCTCACCACTAATCGCACCATGTACGCGCTGAACGACTCGCCTGCGCAAGATTTTAGCTGGGTCAAAACTCTCAAATTTATCGGCATCTGGTGGGCCATGTATGTGGGCGAATGGACTTGGGCCCCCGGCGAGCGCCACGGTGCCACCACTCAGCACGCCAAAGAGTATATCGACGCCGCCGTCCGCCTTGGTATCGCCGGCCTCCTAATCGAAGGCTGGAACGAAGGCTGGGAAGGCGATTGGCTAGAAAACGGCGTTAACAATAAATTTACCGTATCCACACCAGATTTTGATTTGGAGGAAGTCGCGAATTATGCCCGCCGTAAAGGTGTGGAGCTAGTCGGCCACCACGAAACCGTTGGTTTTATCGATAATTACGAAAAACAACTCGAATCCGCCTACAATTATTACGCCGCCAACGGTGTGCACTATATTAAAACTGGCTACGCCGGCAGTATGATGATGATCAACGGTCGTCGCGAATTCCACCACTCTCAGCTGGGTGTTAACCACTATCAAAAGACGGTAGAGCTGGCAGCGAAAAAACACATTTGCCTAGACATTCACGAGCCCATCAAAGGCACCGGTATTGAGCGCACCTGGCCAAACTTACTCTCACGCGAAGGCGCTCGCGGCCAAGAATACGAAGGTGGCGCCCTTAGCCCTTCCCATGCTTGTTTCTTACCATATACTCGCCTACTGGCCGGTGGCATGGATTACACCAGCGGCATTTTAGATTTAGCTAACAGTGTAAAGCGTATGGCTACCACTTTGGCTCGCCAAATCGCTTATTTTGTCACTATTTATTCTGGTATGGCTATGGCAGCAGACCGCCCCTTCATCTACGAAGATCGCTTCCCTGAGGTTTTCAAATTTATCCGCGACGTCCCCACTAATTTTGAAAGAACTTTGCCTCTAGCTGGCGAAATTGGCCGCTATTATGCAGTAGCGCGTAAAGACAAAGACAGCTTAGACTGGTACATTGGTGGTGTCACCAATGAAGAAGGTCGCCGCATCCATATTAGCCTAGATTTTCTAGATAGCGGTGCCTACCAGGCCGAAATCTATGCCGATAGTGACGACGCCCACTACCGCGAAAATCCTTTCGGCATTAACATTCAGCAAAAACATGTAGGCCGCGGTGAAGCGTTAGACCTATATATGGCACCGGGCGGCGGGTTTGCTATTCGTTTGAAGAAATTGTAGCAGTTAATATTAATCGATGCGTAGCATCGCCATTACCTAGGTCTGTACCAGCACAAGTCATTATCATAAGCGTATCTTTCTCCGACGGGGCAAGTATTTTGCTCATATCCACATCAGCTTTTTCTAGCACCTCAATTTTTTCTACTATATATTTATTATCGTTATAAATAATTTCATCACCTAGCCTAGTTTCATTTAGATTTTGAAATACCGTGCTAGAGTGGCCAATTAGTAGAGTTTTATTCTCAGCCAGCGAAAAACTCCCCACTATGGTATCTGGTGTTTTTAGCTCGTGGTCTTCTATTTGTAAAGTCGTTACACCGGAACCCAGGCTAATACTTGGGATGTTTAGCTCTGCCGAAATCTCGTAGCTTTGCGCTGCTTCGGCTGGCTGCAGGCCCCAAATCACATAGGCCCCAAAAACCACCACATATAGCCCTATCAAAACAGTTCGTAAACTTAACCGTTTCTTAAGTTCCACACTCTCCTCCTTAATTTCATTATAGCACAAGCTTCATAAAATAATTATGATTTTTGTTTGTAAAACATTTTTTATGCTACAATAAAAGTGCGATACTTAATTAATAACTAGACTATATTTTATTATTAGTTGTGTAGACTATAAACGGCACCGTAAGGACCAATTGTTTACACGACTAATAGTCTAGAATAATTAGGTATCGCACCTTGCGGTGCCATTTTTGTAAATACGCCTTTTCAAAACAAATATGGCACCGTAACCGAATAGAACTCTAAACGAGGTAAAAGGATGCGGAAATATAAAAATAGCATAACATTAAGTTTAGAAAACATAATATTGTTTTCCAGAAATATAACCAGCCATTTTACAGGGAAGGCAAAAATCATAACATCGGCTTCAACAATCATAATGTTAAGTTTTGTAAACACAACATTTACTTCTGCATTGTCATATCAAAGTAATGTAGGTGTAGGGTTTACCTTCAACCCTACATTATCAGTAAACATTTCACCTTCAAGCTTAATAATAGACAATCTTACACCAAGTATTACTGCAGATAGTAATGCTATTACGGTAAGTGTAGCTA
>CAYOTX010000007.1:0-36260 GCA_964407015.1 uncultured Candidatus Saccharibacteria bacterium | reverse complement strand
CTAAAGACGAGGGCGCCAAAATAACTTATATTTCTTTTGACAAAATGATTATTCGCCCGTTATCCGTATTGTCAGATTCTACAATTACTATTAGAGGATATGAAGTCGCTGAAGCGTACGCTAATTCTTTAAAATAATCAAGAATCTCTGAAGATTAATCTCGCAAACCTCAAAAACCATAATCAATGATTTCTTATTTTATTTATTTCCGGCGGGGCGGGCGGGGGCGCCCCGCCGGAGGGCGATTCGCCTTTGTGTCTTTTAGGGCCTGTGCGGGCTTGGCGGGGGAAGCCCGCACAGGCCCTGATTATAATCAGAATATCTCGCAGGCTGGGCGGGGGGCAGCCTGCGAGATATCCATTACTGTTCTGTATTTGTGGTGAAATGGTTTCTAGCGGTGTTATATAAATGCACCAAATTTGTTGCTAAAATCGCCCATTTGGGCGTTTTTCGTAGCTCGCTCATCCATAAGATGCGCTTCGCTCCGAGAAAACACCCATATGAACGATTTTATCTAACAAATTATGCTTATTGATAGTGCTAATCTGACGGCTTCTGTTTTTTGAATGGTATAATATATATATGAATATATTATACTGTGGTGATAAGGGGATAGCGCGGGGGGTATTAGTGTCTATTCTGTCGCTAGTGAAGAATAATACCAGGCCGCTACACATATATATAATGACAATTAAATATAAGGATACAAAGGCGTTTACGGAGAAATCGGCGAAGTTTTTGGATGAATTGGTGAAAAAGAAAAATGCGAAAAGTTTTGTGAAATTGATAGATGCGACGGATGTGTTTATAAAGAATTTGCCGAGTAAAAATATAGGATCTTATTTTACGCCATGTTCGATGCTAAGGCTGTATGCAGACAAAGTGCCAGAGCTGGCAAAGCTAGACCGTATATTATATTTGGATTATGACGTGGTGTGCCGGAGAGATATATCAGAATTTTATAATATGAATTTGGACGGAGTAGAGGCGGCGGGCGTGCTAGATATTTATGGGAAAAACTTTTACCATTATCATGGAATATTTAATTTTGACTATATGAATTCTGGCGTGATGCTATTTAATATGCCAGAGTGTATTAAAACTGGGATGTTTGAGAAAGCGGTGAAATTATGTATGCAGAGATGGATGATGTTGGCGGATCAGGCGGCGCTAAATAAATCTATTACGCGCCGAAAGCTAATGCCACGCAAATATAACGAGCAGGGTGAACGGCCACGCGAAGATACGGTGTTGCATCATTTTTCTAATAATTTTAAGTTTTGGCCGTATTTTAGGGTACAAAAAGTAAAACCTTTTGAGGTGGAGAAAATTCATAACGTATTAAAAATTACAGAATATGATGATATATTAAAAGAATATAAAAAGCTAAAGGATAATTTGTAATGGCAAAGGCAGAATTATTCCAAAAAGATATCCCAAAGGAAGAACGAATATTTTACTATGCTTCGGAAGAAGATGATCCGATCAAGACGGACGAGCAGGAGAAAAAGGTAGAGGTGGGACTGCCGGAGGGGTATGAGTTTATTCCTAAAAATCCGTTTGTGAAATTGTATTCGGCGGCGCTGTTTCGGATATTTAAGCTGTTTGGGCAATATTATGAAAAGGGATATTGGCAGGCAAAGTTTTATGGGCGGGAAAAGTTGAAAAAGGCGAAGGGTAAAGGGTATGTGATATATGCGAACCACACTAACCCGTTTCACGATGTGTTTGGGCCGGCAATTGCGGCGGACCGGCGGATTTTTACGATAATTTCACCGGTGAATTTGAAAATACCGGGGATTGGTAAGGTGCTGCCGTATATTGGTGGGTTGCCGCTAGGAAAAACTACAGAAGAAAAGAAAGCGTTTAATGAGGCGGTAGATAAAAGGTTAAAACAAAAAAAGGTGTTAGTGATATACCCAGAGGCGCATGTGTGGCCGTATGCGACAAAGGCACGGAAGTTCCCGGCGGGGGATAAATCGTTTAAATATGCAGTGCGGAATAATTTGCCGATTTTTACAATGACTACTACGTATCATAAGCGAAAGGATGATAAGCGGGGGGAATTACCGCGGATGGATATATATATTGACGGGCCTTTTTGGCCGGATGCGAATTTAAGCGAAGATGAGAATCGGGCGAAATTGGCAAAAGAAGCTTATGATTCTATGGTAAAATATAGTAAGAAGAATAGTTATGAGTATTTTCAATACAGGCCTAAATCCGCTAAAAAACACTAAAGTTGTACCGGTATTTTTGACGATAAATAGCGCGTATGCGCCGTATGCGGCAGCGGCGATACATTCGCTGGTGCAACGGGTAGATAAAAAGCGGTATTATCGGGTGATAATTTTGCATGATGGATTAAACTTGGCGAATAGAATACGTTTGCGTAGCTTGGTGACGGATAATGTAGCGCTACAGTTTAAGAAAATTAGTAATAATTTGTATTTGAAAGCGATTATTAAATATTGTTCGCGGCGGAAGGGGGCGGGGGATTTCTTTTCCTCGGCAGTGTATTATTATAGGTTTTTTATTCCGCGGTTGTTCCCGATGTACGATAAATGTGTATACATAGATAGCGACACTATTTTGCGCGGAGATATTGGGGAATTATTTGATACGGATTTGGAAGGTAATGTAATGGCGGCGATGGTAGACCCAAAGGTAGATGTGATACCAGAGTTTCGGGCATATGTAAACAAGGCGGTGGGTGTGCCGTATCAAGATTATTGTAATTCGGGTGTGTTGGTGATGAATATGAAGGCGCTTCGAAAGATGAAGTACTTAACAGCGCTAGTAGATACGATAGATAAATATGATGCAGATTTAGTGGCGCCAGATCAAGATTATATGAATGTAATTTTGCGGGGGAAGATAAAGCATTTAGACTCGCGGTGGAATATGGAGCCGGCGGAGGAGTTGCCGAAAGACGTAAAATTGGTGCATTTTAATTTGTTTAACAAGCCGTGGCATTATAAAAACGTGCCACAGGAGAAGATTTTTTGGAATGCGGCGAGAGGCACTGGGTTTTACGGTGATTTAAAGCGCCAGCAGCAGGCATTTGATGCGGAAAAGCAAAAGGAAGATCACGCGAAGATTGAGGCGTTACTGAAGAAGGCGGTGAAATTGTCTAAAACTAAAGAGCCGATTATTGGATATAAAGCTAAATAAATTACTGATTTAGTATTGATAATCGTGAATCATGGAGTGTAAATATATTCATGATTGGAAATACTATAATAAAAAATGGAGGTGCCTACCGGAATTGAACCGGTGTACGCGGTTTTGCAGACCGCTGCGTAACCACTCCGCCAAAGCACCACCTGACTAAATTATAACACAGATTTAGAGTTGCATTAAAACAATGCCGATAACTACTAAGATTGTGGCGATAAAATGCACCAAAATGACTTTCTTTTGTAACTTTTCGCGGCCGAATTTGGGCCAGATAAGAGTAAGTAGAAGGCCCATAAAGAAGATGACGATGGGTTCGGCAGAATCTGAAGCAACAGAAGCAATAGCTACGGCAGGGGCAGTAGTGAGAGCACCGCGATAGGTAAAATCTTTGATGACGGTGGTGGCGAAGTTGAATAGCATGGGGCGGTAGACTTTTTTCTTGCTAGATTTGACTACATTTTTGTAGCGTTTACGCCATTTAGGACGGCAATAGACTATAATTAGGTTGCCAATACCTTTACCAAGAAAAACAATGGCAATTTCAGTAAGAAAATTGATGCCAGAAAGATTTTCTTTAACAAAGATAATGTTGCCGATGACATCTATTAAAACATAGATAGCGGCGTAGAAAACAGCACGCATTTTGATTTTGCGACTGCGTTTGCGCGAGGAGAAAACTATGAGTAATGGTCCGGCGAGAATAATAATAAAAGCAAGAAGTTGAAGAGGAGAGAATGCTTCACCAAGCAAAAACCAACCAAAAATTAGATATAGAACGGGTGATAATTGGATAAAAATGCCGATGTTGGTAGAGTCATCTATTTCTAGTGCCTTGTAATATGGAATTCCGGAAAAACTATGGAAGAAACCGGCGAGTAAGAGAAGTGCAAATGTGGCAATTGGTATATTAAGGAAGTCGAATCTGGAAATGGTTGCAACTATAATGGCGGCAATAGTAAAGAGATACCCGAAGAAGAGTTTTTGCGAAACAGCGTGTTTGTCTTTGAAATATACGTCGGAGGTGTAGTTGTCGATAAATATGCGTAGGGAGTCAAAAATTACGGCAATAACAACGAAAACAAGCCAACTCATGCGAAAGCTCCGTAAACTATGTAACCATAATAAAGCGCGAAAATAAAGAGCATCAACATGCCATCAAGACGAGAAATTTGATGATCGTGGCGAGTGAGGATGAAAAGTAAAACTGCGGAGAAAATGAGCATGAAAAGATCAATCATTTGAAAACTTTCTGGAGTAATGGTGCCAAAAATGGCTACTGGGATGCCCATAACGACACAGATATTGAAAATGTTGCTACCGATGATATTGCCAACAACTAGATCAGTTTCTTTGCGGCGGGCGGCGACAATGGTGGTGACGAGTTCTGGAAGAGAGGTGCCGAGTGCAATGATGGTAAGCGCAATAATGCGATCTGATACACCGATGACATGGGCGATTTCAGTAGCACTATTGACTACGAGTTGGCTGCCCGCAACTAGGCCGGCCAAGCCAAGGACGGCGAATAGGAAGGATTTGCCGAGTTTGTATTTTGGTTTTTCGGCTTTTTGAGATGTAATTTCGCGATTACGTTTGGCCATGACGATAAGGTAATAAAGAAAAATACAGAAAAATAGCAAGCAAATGATGGCATCGCTGCGCGAGATGGCGTCTACGGCATCGCCCACCAGAGGGATGTCTAGGAAAAGTACGATGAGTGCGGTAGAAATAAGGAGCAATATGGGGAGTTCTTTTCTGACTGTATCTTTATTTACTTTGATGGGGCAAATGAGCGCGCCGACACCAATGAGTAGTAGTACATTGATGATATTACTACCGATGACGTTGCCGAGAAGCATGTCGGTGGAGCCAGAAGCGAGAGAGCTAATAGAGACGGCAAGCTCTGGTGCGCTGGTGCCAAAGGCGACGATAGTGAGGCCGATTAAAGTTTTGCTGACTTTGAAATTGGTAGCGATAGACGATGCACCATCTACTAGCCAATCGGCGCCCTTGATTAAAATAATAAAGCCAATGATAAGCGATGCTATTTGTAAAATTATTTCCATATGTTTGTTTTGATTATGCTATTTTGATTATAGCATAAAACTTTACAAAAATAGTCGTTTTTGGTATATATGGGGTTGTAAGATATAAAAATAAAAATAAAAATGACAAATGAAAGGAGATTGGATGAAGGTAACTTTTCGGGTGGCGAGTAGGCGAAATCTAAAAAGCATAGTTGAATTATGTAATGAATGTTTTGGTGAGAATACGTCTTTAGAATATGCAAAGAAAATTTGGAAGAAAAATAAGCATGATAAAAACCAGATATATATTGTGGGGTATGTAGATGGTAAAATTGCAGCGCATGCCAAGGTAAATATTATTCCTACAATCTATGAAGACATGAATACTTATGCTATTTTGAACCATATTTGTGTAAAGCCTGGGTTTCGACGCTTACACGTTGGTACAAAATTGTTAGATGCTTGTTTTAAGGTGGCTAAGCAGCATAATTGTAAAACGGTAGAACTATGGTCTAAGAATTTTCGGGTGGCGGCACACGGGCTTTATAAGAAGTATGGTTTTGAAGTGGTGGATGCCAAATTTTTTGAAAAGAAAGTTTAAGGAGGTAATATGAAAATTAATAATGTTTATGTGGGTGGGTGGTATCAACGAACAATGCTGCAGCTTTCTGAAATATATGATTTTTTGAGAGACTGTGAGATAAAAATTAAATTGGACAAAAAGAAACTGGAAATGCATCGTAAGAATTTAGAGATTGGCAATATCTCTTATGGTGTATCTGGGGAGGAGTTTATATATTTTACAACAGCTTCTGGTATAAGTGTGAAGATTTTTGAAGATGGGTTGATTATTTTGGGAAATAAAGAAGTCTCTGAAGATACTCTATTTGCCGATATTAATAAAGTGCAAGATTATTATGAAACTAAGCTGTCGCCCGCACTAAATTATTTGTTTAGTTTGGGGGCTCCTGTGCCGAAGGAGTTAGCGGGTATTAAAAATATATATCCGTATTTTATAGTATGTGAAAAAGCTACTGATACAGAAATGCAGGCTTTATTGGCAAAAACAGAGGGACAACAGTATTTTGAATTTCACAATAGCAAATATAGTGTAATAAGAGGAGATAAATATTATTTCATAAATAATAAAACACGGTCTGATGAGCAGATTGAGCGGTACATAGAGGAGCAGGTATTCATCCGAGAGTTTAAAGCGCAGCTACATAGATACCTTAATATCCATCGGATCATTTGGGAAAAGATCGATGAGGTAAAAAATCATTCTAAGGTAAAGGGTGCAGATATTGTTAAATTTACTACAAAACTGGAGGCTTACGCTAAGACAATTAATTTGATTGATGGACGAATTAAACAAATGAGCACTTATATACCAACTAGGGAAAGGATTGCAAAGAGCGATAAAGATTTAGAAGAGTTTTTGGAAATTTCGGGGTATAGGTATGAAGCTTTGCGCGACACTTTGGATTACATTAAGTATTTATGGGGTATGACGGATAATTATGTAAGCGCGGCCCTAAAACAATTTGAAAGTTTGAAGAGTGACATAACGAGCAAATCGGTGAATAGCTTGACTATCGTGACATCGATGAGTGCTGGTGCGGCAATTTTGGGGTTATTTACTAAAGCGGAGCCTAAGTTTACGGCATTCGGTTTTATGTATTTCTTTATCTTGGCGTTAGTGGGTTGGGGATCGCAGAAGATTTTGTCCTATGTTGGGAATCGACAGAAATATGATGTGACTGATATAGAGTATGAGAAAAATATAAAGTAATATTCTTTTTCGCTGCATGAACGCTTTTGGTTGCGAAAGCTTTGTGTAGCGTACTTCATTGGCTGATTATTGATTTTATGTCTTTTAATATGGCATCTAATTTTTCTTTTCTGTTGTGACTGGTATCCACGAAGCGTATATTGTATTTTTTGCATTCTTCTTTATAGTTTTTGCCTCTAGCTATTATTCTTTTTGCGCTTTGCATTAATTGTTTATCGGAGCGCTTATATGTCCAGTCGTGTTTGGTATCATTAGAACGTATATTGTTGAAAAATTCTTCAGGAGTAATGTCTACTGGCGCAAGATAATAAATAATATTATTTTCTGAATTGAATAGTTTATCACAGTCAGCTACGGAGGTTTCGCATCCTTCCATTACGTAACCGTACTTATTTCTTTCTTCTTCAAGGTTTGCGTTTAGGTATTCTTGAATGAATAACTGAAGTTTTTTATTTTTGATTGCAATGTCTGGTGCGATATTTAATTCAGGGTATATTTTCTCAAATGTATTCCTAATAGCATCGATATGAATAATTTGATAATTAAATTCGTCTGCGATCATATTGGCTAGAGTACTTTTACCCGATCTAGGTTCTCCAAAGATGAGTATACTTTTTCTTGTCATTTTGTTGTGTAGTCTATGGTTTTTGAAAAATGGGATAAAAATGGTGCGAATGAAGAGACTCTAACTCTCGACCTCTTCCTTGGCAAGGAAGCGCTCTAAACAACTGAGCTACATTCGCACGATTGTGATTACATTATAACATAGATTTTAATTTTTGCATATATTTTGTGTGCTATAATGGTTACATATAATTAAGGAGAAAATATGTCCACAGGTGGAATTATAGCGATTGTGGTGGTAGCGGTGATTGTAATAATTATTGCGATAATCATTGGCGCTTATAATAGTTTAGTGAAATTGGATGAGCGGGTGAATGAGGCTTGGTCTGATATTACGGTGCAGCTAAAATATCGGGCGGATTTGATCCCGAATGTAGTAGAAACGGTAAAGGGCTATGCTAAGCACGAAAAAGAAACTTTCCAAATGGTAACCGAGGCGCGTAGTGCGGTGATGGGCGCAAAAACCGTAAAGCAGGCTGCCGAAGCGGAAAAAGAAATGCAAGGTGTGCTAGGGAAGATTTTTGCGATTGCAGAGGCTTACCCAGAGCTTAAGGCTAATACTAATTTTGTGAAACTGCAAGAGCAGCTGCAAGATGTAGAAGATAAAATTCAGGCTGCACGCAGATTTTACAACGCTGGCGCGAAAGAACTGAATACTAAAATCAAAACTTTCCCGACTAACTTGATTAATAATATGGTGGGGCATTTTAAGAAGCGCGATTACTTTGAAGTAGAAGAAGTTGAAAAGACCAAGATTGAGAAGGCGCCAGAAGTAAAATTTTAATAATGCTATTAAGGGCGTAAATGTATAAGCAAATTGCCGAAAATAAACGCAGAACTGTATTTATTATAATAGGGTTTGTGATTTTGATCGGCGCGATCGCGGGGCTGTTTGCGTGGTTTTACCGTGACCTGTGGATTGCGGTGTGGACTATCGTAGTAGCTATGATTTACGCTCTAATACAGTATTATTGTGCGGGCAATATTGCCATGGCGATGACTGGTGCAAAAGAAATCACCAAAAAGGAAAATCCTAGACTATATAATATAGTGGAGAATTTATCTATTACGACTGGTTTACCGATGCCTAAAGTATATATTATAGACGATAAGGCGCCAAATGCGTTTGCTACGGGGCGCGACCCAAAGCACGCAGCGGTGGCGGCAACTACGGGGCTACTGGATATTATGAATGATAAAGAGCTTACGGCGGTGATGGCGCACGAAATGTCGCACGTGAAAAATTATGATATACGGGTGAGTATGATAGTGTTTGGCTTGGTGTGTGTGATAGGGCTAATATCGGACTTTGGGTTTAGGTTTATGTATTATGGAAATAGGCGGCGCGATAACGAGGGTAGCCCAGTAGGGTATGTGCTGATTTTTGTAGTGGCGATACTGGCACCGATTTTTGCAGGGATTGCGCAAATGGCGGTATCTAGGCAAAGGGAATTTTTAGCAGATGCGTCGGCGGTAAATATTACGCGGTATCCAGAGGGGATGATAGATGCGCTAAAAAAGTTGCAGTCGCATTCGCAACCGATGCATAGTCAAAATATTGCGACTGAGGCGATGTATATAAATAATCCACTGAGGAAAGGATTTTTTAGTAATTTGTTTAGTTCGCATCCGCCGATAGAAAAGCGAATAGAAAGGCTTGAGCATGGCAAAAACACATTCTAAAAAACGCGAGCGCGGCGCTATGCGTCGTCAGAAGGCCAGAGTAAAGGATAAGACAGTGGAAAAAATGTTGGCTGAAGAAAAGCCGGCTAGGATTAAGCACGAGAAGAAGGGATTAAAAGTGCGGTTTTTGGAAGTAAAAGGAAAGACAAAGGAAAAGCGTGCTGGTAGAGTGCGGTTACATAAAGCATTCAGAAGATCTTATCGGGAAGATTATAGTAGAGATTTAGAAGTGCCAGGTATAATGTATCATATTTTTGCGTCGTTTAAGATTGTTTTTAAGAATTGGAAATTGTTTTTACCGTTCTTGATCATAGTGGTGTTGCTTAATGTAGTGCTAGTGGGTATAATGAGCGAATCTACTTATACGCAATTCCAGGATGTGTTGGATGAGACCAGTATGCAGGTGGCGGGGGGTGATATTGGCAATGTGGCGAAGGCGGGGTTGCTTTTAATTTCTACGGTGACTACTGGTGGGCTTTCTGGCGAATCATCGGAGGCGGCGGTGGTGTTTGGCGTGATAATTTTCTTGATTATATGGCTGGTGACGATATTTTTACTACGGCATCGTTTGGCTGGACACAAGGTGAAACTGCGTGACGGGCTGTATAATGCTACTACTCCGCTGATTTCTACTTTTGTGGTGTTTGCGGTGGCGGTGGTGCAGTGCATTCCGATCTTTCTGTTGATCATTGTGTTTTCGGCGGCAGTGCAGACGGATTTTTTGGCTACGCCGTTTTATGCATTAGTATTCTTTATCTTTGCAGCGTTAATGATATTACTGTCGGGGTACTTGCTGTCGAGTTCGCTGATTGCGCTGGTGGCGGTGTCGGCACCGGGGCTTTATCCGCTGAAAGCTTTGAATGCGGCTTCGGACTTAATGATGGGGCGGAGGGTGAAATTTATTTTGCGACTAGTAGCGCTTTTGATTGCACTGGCGATAATGTGGGTGATAGTAATGTTGCCACTAATAGTGTTTGATCTTTGGATGAAAACTTTCGAGTGGACGGCTGGTATACCATTTATTCCGGTTTGCTTAAATGTGATGACTTGCTTTACGGCGATATATATTACCGCGTATTTGTATTTATACTACCGATGGATGCTGAATTATGATGAAGAGTGAAGCTGAAGAAAGAATCTTAAAGTTACGTGAATTGATAAATGATTATCGGTATCATTATCATGTGCTAGATGAGTCGATTATGTCGGAAGCGGCGGCGGACTCACTTAAACACGAATTGGCTCAGTTAGAGGCAGAGTATCCAGAATTAATTACGCCGGATTCGCCTACGCAGCGGGTGGCAGGAAAGCCGCTGGATAAATTTACCAAAGTGAAGCATGAGAAGCGGATGATTAGCCTTGCAGATGTGTTTTCGGAAGAAGAGATTAAAGACTGGGTTTCGCGCAATGAAAAACTGATTCCGGGCGGAAAAATAGAGGAGTTTTTTACGGACATTAAAATGGATGGTTTGGCTTGTGCGCTAAAATATCGCGATGGAGTGTTTTATCAGGCAGTAACGCGGGGTGATGGATTGGTGGGGGAAGACGTAACTTTAAATGTACGGACAATTGAAAACGTGCCATTTAAAATTAGCGAGCCGGGTGAAGTGGAAGTCCGTGGCGAAATAGTGATATTTAAGAAAGATTTTGAAAAATTGAATGAGATTCAGCGGAAGAATGGCTTGCCGGAATTTGCGAACCCGCGTAATCTTGCGGCGGGGTCTATTCGGCAGCTAGACCCAAAGATTGCGGCGAGTCGGCCGCTTAGGTTTATTGCGTACGATTTGGTGACGCCTGCTTCTAGCACTTGGCATGAAGCATATGAAAAGTTACGGGATTTTAAATTTCAGACTTCAAATGAAGATAAAGTATTTAAGGCGAGCGAAAAAAAGGAATTATTTGAATATATTAAGAACCTTGATGAATACAGGAAGGGGTTGCCGTTTAATACGGACGGTATGGTAATAAAGATTAATGACCGCGAGGTTTATGATGATTTGGGGATTGTGGGTAAGACTCCGCGTGGGGCGGTGGCATTTAAATTTCCGGCGGAAGAGGCTACTACGGTGGTGCGTGATATTGTGATATCGATTGGCCGTACGGGTGCGGCCACGCCAGTGGCAATATTAGACCCCGTAGAGGTGGCGGGTAGTACGGTGAGGCACGCGTCTTTGCACAATGCGGACGAGATTGCTAGGCTAGGTGTGCGGATTGGCGATACAGTGATTATTTACAAGGCGGGTGACATTATCCCGCAGATTAAAGAGGTGCTTACGACTTTACGGCCAGAGGGTACGAAACCGTTTGATTACGAGGAGGCTTTACATCGGCAATACCCAGATTTGGAGTTTGAGCGGCCAGCTGGTGAGGTGGTGTACCGGGTGAAGGGCGAGAGCTCGGACTATATTTTGAAGCGGGCGGTGGAATATTATGCCTCGAAGCCAGCGTTAAACATAGAGGGCTTGGGTGAGAAAAATGTGGCAGCACTAGTAGATGCGGGGCTGGTAAAATCTATTGCTGATTTGTATAGATTAAAAGCCGAAACGGTGGCAAAGTTGGAAAGGTTTGGCGAATTATCGGCGCGGAATTTGGTGGAAGCAATAGCGGCGAGTAAAACGCCGGCGCTAAATAAATTTATTACGGCGCTAGGGATTCGACACGTGGGGGCGCAGACGGCTACTAGCTTAGCGCGTGAGTTTAGAACTTTGGATCATTTAGAAATTGCTACGGAAGATGAGCTTCTCGCAATACCTGATATTGGCGAGGTGGTGGCAGAGTCTATCTTGGCGTGGTTTAATGATGAAGAAAACATAAAACTACTGGCCGAAATGAAGGAGCTAGGTGTGGCGCCTATAGAGGAGAAGTCGGAGAATCTGCCTTTGACTGGTAAGTCATATATAGTAAGTGGCACCTTGGCGAGCATGGGGCGAGAAGAAGCAGAAGATAAACTGCGGGCGCTGGGCGCTACGGTGACTTCGTCTGTTACGAAAAATACTACGGCGTTAATAGTAGGCGAAAAGCCAGGAAAGTCTAAAACCGACAAAGCAGATAAACTTGGTATTCCGCGGATGAGTGAAGCGGAGTTTTTGAAATTAATAGGTGCGTAATTAAGTAACTGAGCCGAATAAGCTTGACTTTTTTGATGAAGTGTGATATAATTAAGGCATGGTGGTTAGACTCTCGCCATCCTAGTATTGTTGATAGGAGGTATCACGATGAAAAGAAGAGTAGCATTGATTAATAACACCTGTCTTTTAACCAGCAACATTGTTTCGAAAATTCGTGAGAATGCTGTAGGTCTTGATCTGATTGATGGCACGTTTGCTGTGTCTTGTAGAAATACGGATAGCAATGATCCTTGTTTTGGTGATTTGCTGTCGGACGAGATGATGTGGAGGCAGTTCCCGTTTGACTCGCGGATTTGTCCTGCAGGCTTAGAGTCTCTTCCTGAGGCTAGATCGTACGATGTTGTGCGCAATAGCGGTAAAATCATCGGCTGGATTTGTATATGCTTACGCGTCGGTGATTATTATGACAATTGTCCGGATGATATTCTCAACGATCTTCTTGATGGTCTCGATGCTGCTATTAAAGAAATTGTTCCCTGTGCTATATTAAGTGAGAGGTAGACTGTTATTAATTATTTAACCCCCCGGCTACGGTTCGGGGGTTTTGCTATGAAATAAAAAATAAGCCTGGAGGGCTTGTTTTTTTTGTAATTGGTGACCTCACCGAGAGTCGAACTCGGATTGACGGGATGAAAACCCGTTGTACTAACCGTTATACTATGAGGCCAAATTGTGATGTTCTATCTTTGGCGGGAGTTAGCCTTCGCTGCGCTTCGGCTATCCGCTTCGCGAGCGAACCTGCGTTGCCGGGATGAAAACCCGATGTACTGACCGTTATACGACGAGACCGCCATACTATTGGCGAGAGCTAATACCCTGGCCAATATGATTATTATAGCAAAAAATGCTAAAAACTGCAAGAGTAGGTAAATTCGGCGCGGTAGTCAGACTTGCCAAAAGGCTCGGTGGGGTAAAATTGAACGTAAGTAGCGTTGGTATCGCAATATTTACTGAGAAGGTCTTGGTATTTGGCGGTTTGTTGGTCGTCGTAGAGTAGGAGCTGGCGGAGAGTGACTTTGGATAGGCCAGTATCGGTGTATCGGGGTAAAGCTTGAGAGGCGTCGCCGGAAATGTTGGGGTAAAAATATTCTTCGTAGTATGAATTTGAGAGCTGAGAAATAGTGGATTTGACGACACGCTCTGGGTTAAACAAAAGAGAATAAATTAAAGCCGCTAATACGGTGAGAACTGCTAAAATAATAACAACAAGAATAACTTTTTGTATAGGTGCCTGGCCGCTGGAACTAAAGCGGGCTTTGGAGACGTGTATGTTGGAACTATGTTTATTTTTAGCATAAGCCATATACATATCTTACCATAAAAATTAAGATATGGTAAACTGGTATATATGAGTAAACTTTTTAAACGAACAAAAATTTTAGCAACGATTGGGCCGGCGACAAATTCGGCAGAAAAAGTGGAAGAAGTAATAATGGCGGGCGTGAATGGCTGCAGGCTAAATTGCTCGCATGGGTCTAACGAAGAGCGTGATCAGCAGATAAAATGGATTCGCGAAGCGGCGGCGAAAAAAGGCCGAGCGATTGCAATATTGCAAGATTTGCAAGGACCAAAGATTCGCCTGGGATTTTTGAAGGATAATCACTTGGATGTGAAAAAAGATGATGAATTGGTGCTAGAGGCGGCGGAAGGGTTTGAACATGATGGTGGAATGACGGTGCCGGTGCAGTATAATTTGGCAAAAAAGGTAAAGGTGGGCGAGCCGCTGTCTATGTTTGACGGCAAAGTGAAGTCTGAGGTGATAGAAATAGTGTCGGATACGGCGATAAAGGTGAAGATTAAAAACGACGGATTTATTATGTCGAAAAAGGGGCTAAATCTGCCGGATACTGATTTTGGCGGAGATATTTTGACCGAAAAAGATATGGCAGATATAGAATATGGCGCCAATTGCGATTATGATTATGTGTCGCTATCTTTTGTGCAAAGTGCGAGTGATATTTTGAAGTTGAAGCAAATTTTGCTGTCGCTAGGTTCTACGGCGAAGGTGGTGGCGAAAATTGAAACGAAAAAAGCAATTGAAAGTGAAGAACATCTTGAAGAAATCGTAAAAGCTTCAGACGGCATAATGGTGGCGCGGGGTGATATGGCGGTAGAAGCGGGTGCGGAAGTGGTACCAATAATCCAGAGAAAATTGATTGCGATGTGCCGAGCTAATGCAAAACTTTGTATAGTGGCTACGCAAATGTTAAGCTCAATGGTGGACTCGCTAGAGCCAACTAGGGCAGAAGTCTCGGATGTGGCTACGGCGGTGGTGCAGGGTGCGGATGCGGTGATGCTATCTGACGAAACGGCGAATGGAAAATATCCGTTAGAAACAGTGAAAGAAATGAAGAAAGTGATACTATACACGCAGAATCATTCAAGACTGGCGCCGGTGGCTAGGCCAATAGATAAGAGCCAAATATACGATGCGATTTCGAATGCAGCAGCAAGGTTGGCAGAAAATATTGAGGCGGATGTAATAGTGTGCCAGACGGCGTCTGGTGTGACGGCTACCACTATGGCAGCACAGCGGCCAAATACACCGATTATTACGGTGACGGCAAATCAGCGGGTGGCAAATCAGCTGGCGTTGATATATGCGAACTCGGCATTTGTGCGGCCGTATTCGCCAGATTTTGGCTATGATTTGGCGGTGGAATTAAAGAAAACTGAATATTTGCATAAAAAAGAGGGTGAGAAAGATTTATTGGCGGTGATAGTGTCGGGCGATAAAGATAAGATCGGTACAGATACGATAAAAATACGGTATATATAATATATAGTGTAATAGGAGTGGGTGGTAAGGAGAAAAATGAAATATCAGACAGTACGTGACGCAGATGTAAAAGATAAGACGGTGCTAGTGCGAGTGGATTATAATGTGCCACTAAAAGATGGAAAAATTACTGACGACCTGAGGGTGAGGGCGAGTTTGCCGACTTTGGAATATTTGTTGGAGGCTGGTGCGAAGAAAATAATTTTGATTTCGCATTTGGGGCGGCCGAAAGGTAAGATAGATTTAGAATTTACTTTGCTACCGGTAGTAGATGTGATACGCAAATTATTGCCCAAACAAAAAATTGGTTTTTGTGCTTTGCCGGGGAATGAGGAAATATTAAAAGAAGATGAGGCGAAGATTATTCTTTTGGAAAATTTGCGGTTTGACCCAGGCGAAGAAGAAAATTCAGTCGAATTTATTAAGAATATTATTGATGCGATGGACGCGGAAATATACGTACAAGACGGTTTTGCGGTGATACACCGGGCGCATGCGTCTACCGATGCTGTGGCGAAATATTTGCCGGTGTATATGGGGTTACTTCTAGAAAAAGAAGTAGAGAATTTGGAAAAGGTGGCTTCGGATCCAGAAAAGCCAGTGCTTTTAATAATTGGTGGGTCTAAAGTAGACGATAAAGAGCCGCTAATTGAAAAGTTTATGAAAAAGGCCGACCAAATAGTGGTGGGTGGTAAAATTGCGGCGGATGGATATAAAGGTGGCAAGAATATATATGTAGCGGAAGATTTTGACGAAGATAGTAGCGGGGTAAAATTAGACGTGGGGCCGCTAGCTATGGCGAAAATTGCCGGGTTTATTGCCGATGCAAAGACGATAATTTGGAATGGTTTGCTGGGTAAGGCAGAAGACCCAGCCTACGCTACGGCGTCTACGATTACGGCAGAAATGATTGGCGAAAAAGAAGATGCCGAAACGGTGATTTGTGGTGGTGATACTACGGGGTTTGTAGAAAACTTGATGAAAGATCACCCCGGCTTAAAATATTCTTTGGTGTCTACTGGTGGTGGGGCAGCGCTGGAACTTTTGGCGGGTAAAAAATTACCGGGGCTAGAAGTAATTAAAAAGAATTAAATACCAGTGAGAGGGACGATGTCGGCGCCAAGATGGCGTAATCTTGCAGCGAAATCCTGGTAGCCGCGGTTGATAGGATAGATATTGCGTAGAATAGAGGTGCCAGGTGCGGCCAGCATGCCGATTAAGATAACTACGGCGGGGCGAAGGGCTTGGGGTGCCACGAGTTCGGCGGGGCGCCAGTTGGTAGGGCCTTCGATGTAGACGCGGTGGGCATCTAGAAGTTCTACTTTGACGTTGAGATTGGTAAGCTCGGTGCTGTAAACGGCGCGGTTTTCAAAAACCCAGTCGTGGATAAGAGTGCGGCCTTCAGCAACAGCGGCAATGACAGAGAAAAATGGTAGGTTGTCGATATTGAGGCCGGGGAAAGGCATAGGGTGAATTTTGTCTACTGGGGCGACGAGTTTGGATTTTTTGATGGTAAGGTCTACTAGGCGGGTGCGGCCATTCGTAGAGAGGTATTCGGGGGATTTTTCAAACTTGGCATGCATGTTTTTTAAGACTTCGAGCTCGATTTCGAGGAATTCGATGGGGGCGCGAAGCAGGGTAATTTCGGAATTAGTAACTAGTGCGGCGGCAATGAAAGACATAGCTTCGATAGGGTCTTCGGAGAGGTGGTAGTCTATATCTTCGTCTATACGCGAGCGGCCATGAATGGTGAGGGTAGTGGTGCCGATACCGGTGATTTTAACACCTAGCTTTTCCAGGAAGAAGCAGACGTCTTGCACCATGTAGTTTGGTGAAGCGCCGACAATAGTGGTTTTGCCGGGGAATAATGCGGCGGCCATGAGGACATTTTCGGTAACGGTGTCGCCACGTTCGGTGAGTACGATATAGCGCTCTTCTTTACTACGTAGGATATTTTGATCTACTTCTACTTCGTAAAAGCCACTGTGGCATTCGGCATCTACCTTGAGGCCAAAAGTTGCTAGAGCCTTGAGGTGTGGCTCTACGGTGCGGGTGCCGAGTGAGCAGCCACCGGCGTAGGGGAGCTTGAACTTGCTGTAGCGATGAAGTAATGGGCCGAGGAACATGATAATAGAGCGGGTGCGGCGAGCGGCTTCGATATCCATTTCAGATAATTTTAATTCGCGGGGTGATATAATTTCTAGATCGCGATGACGGTTTTGCCAACGGCATCTTACTCCGATAGATTCTAAAACTTCAATAATGCGAAAAACCTCTTCAATGCGGGCTACGCGGTGGAGTACGGTGCGGCCTTCGTTTAATAGTGCGGCGCAGAGCAATCCCACTGCAGCGTTTTTGGAAGTATTGATAGTGATTTCGCCAGAAAGCTCTTTGCCGCCGCGAATGCGAAAACTTTGTGAGACAGAATCGTTAATAGAGAGAATTTGGGTACCCAAAGCCTCGGAAAGTTTTTTGATCATTTCTAGGGAAATGTTTTGGCCACCCTTCTCAATACGGTGAATAGCCGACTGAGAAGAACCCACAGCCTTTGCGAGGTCGTCTTGGGTCCAATCTTTTTTGAGACGCATATGCTCGATAGTTTCACCGATAACTTGTTGGTAGGTTTTAGGCTTTTTCATGTTTAGGATTATATCATGGGATGAATAATTTGAAAAGGGGTTATTGTGATATAATGGTGGAATGGATACGATACTTGGAGGTTTGAACCCGGCGCAAAGGGAAGCGGTAGAAACTTTAAATGGACCGCTGTTGATACTAGCTGGGGCGGGGTCTGGGAAGACTAAGACTTTGACACACAGAATTGCGAATTTGATAGCCCATGGGGTACAGCCGAGTAATATTTTGGCCGTAACGTTTACTAATAAAGCGGCAAGAGAGATGAGAGTGCGGTTGTGGCATATTTTGCAGGATGTAGCTGGTGAGCCGCCACGTAGTTTTATGCCTTATATGGGGACGTTTCACGGGATTGCGGTTAGAATATTGCGGATAGAGGCTGAGGCAGCAGGGCTGGATAAAAATTTTGTGATTTATGATACAGATGATCAAGTTTCTTTAATTAAGCGGATTTTGAAAAACTTGAAGTTAAGTGACAATAAAAATTTGAAACCTAAATCTATCCAGGCGGTGATTTCGGGCGAAAAAAATCAGGGTAATGGACCAGAAGAATATGCAGCTGGCGCGCTATATCCTAATCAAAAACATATCGCAAAAGTGTTTGAAGAATATGAGAAAGAAAAGACTAAAGCCGGGGCGCTGGATTTTGATGATTTACTTTTGAGAGAGTTAGAACTTTTGCAAAATCACCCAGAAGTACGCAAAAAATGGCAGGAAAAGTTTAAACACATTTTGATAGACGAGTATCAGGATACGAATGCGGTGCAATATAATATAGTGAAATTATTAGTGGGCCAAGAGAAAAATATTTGTGTGGTGGGGGATGACTGGCAGTCTATCTACAGCTGGCGGGGGGCGGATTTTACAAATATTTTGAATTTTGAGAGGGATTTCCCTGGGGCGAAGGTAATAAAGTTGGAGCAAAATTATCGTTCTACGGGAAATATTTTGGAAGCGTCGCAAAAAATTATTCACGAGAATAAAACACGCACAGATAAAACTTTGTTTACGGAAGCTGGGAAGGGCGCGCCAGTAGAAATAGAATCTTTGCGTGATGAAACGGAAGAGGCAAATTATGTGGCGCTAAAAATTATGAATATGCAGCGGGAGTATCCGGATTTTAGTGATTTTGCAGTGCTATATCGTACTAACGCGCAGTCATATACTTTTGAAAAAGCGTTTATCAATAATCATATTCCGTATAAAATTGTGGGCGGGGTGAGATTTTACGATCGCAAGGAAGTAAAAGACGTGTTGGCGATTTTGAAACTAATTGTAAGTCAGCGGGATAAGGTGAGTTTGGAGCGGGTGGTAAAAAATGTGCTTTCTGGCGTGGGTGAAGCGTCGCTGAACAAAATTTTGATGGCGGTGGATGCGCTGCCGGATGCGGAGCCTTTGAAAAACCCGGATATTTTGGAAGTTTTAAGTGCGGCGAGGGCGAAAAATGGGTTTGCGAGGCTGGTGAATTTTATTAAAAAGGTGTCGCCAAGTGATAATCCGGGTGAAATTGTGAAAAAAATCGTGGAGTATTTTGATTTTAAAGCTTTGACGGATGATGGCACACCGAGTTCAGAGGAAAGAATGGGGAATTTGGAGGTATTGGCGGCGAATGCGGCGGTATACGAAAATTTAGAAGATTTTTTGGTGGATGCGAGCCTGATGTCTAGCGCAGATGAAAGTAGTGAGAAAAATTCGGTGACTCTAATGACGATGCACGCGGCGAAGGGGCTGGAATTTCCGGTGGTGTTTATGGTGGGGATGGAAGATGGATTGTTTCCTAGTGGGCGAGTAGAAGACGAAGCGTCGCTAGAAGAAGAGCGGCGGCTAGCGTATGTGGGGATGACGCGGGCAATGCGAAGATTGTTTCTGACCTATGCGGCTAGTAGATATGTGCACGGTAGCCGAAATTATAATATGCCATCTAGGTTTTTGATAGAGCTGGGATATAATCCGTATGGTTCGGCGGGGTATAAAGATGAAAATGGCGATGGGTTTACGGATTTTAAGGAAGATGATTTTGATGATTTTAGTGAGAGTGATTTTGATCCGTTTCCAGACGATTTGCCAGTGTTTGAATAGGAATTTACAGAGTAAAATCTTGAAAAAATGGGTAAAATGTGCTATAATTAGGGTATGGGTTCTATTTTGGTGAAAAATAGAAGAAAAAGTGGGAAGTTTTTGGTGCTGATGACCGCTATTTTTTACTCTTTGGTTAATTTGGCTATCCCCGTAATGGCGTTGAAACAAGAAAATTTACGGGCGGCGAGCCTAGACCATTCGTATTTTTACGATCCAGAGGCGGATAATTGTACGGTGAAGCGCCCGAGCGGTAAAGATGTAACCTGGATTGGGGATTCGTATTCGGTGGGGGCGGAATACCAAGACAAGTTAATTACAAAGAAACTGCCAGGTGTGGACCTAGGTGCTTACAATGACAGTGCAGACCCGCCGGCGGATTCTTATATCAAGGGCGGTAAACTTTTTGCAGATGCTGATAATGGTGTATCTAGCGATAATCCTACTGGTATAGCATTGCTCAAAAAAATCACTGAGGAAAATAAATTAAGGCCGTATTTGGTATTTGCGCTAGGTACAAATGGTGAGGTGACGGAAGAATATATCAACGAATTAGTAAATTTGGCTGGGGCTAATACGAAAATAGTGCTAACTACTATATATACGGCAAAATCAGATTATACCGCTACTAACGAGGTGATCAAAAAGGCTGCGCAAAATAACAACAATATTTCGGTGGCGGATTGGGCGGCGGTGGCGAAACCAGAATATTACACTGCGGATCAGGTGCACCCAGCAGGGCATTATGATGAGTGGGTGAATACAATTTACGAGGCTTTGCCGATGTCTGGCAATGGCGGTAGCTCTAGCACTGGAATTAGCGCATCGGGAAATAAGCTTTATAATGGTGACCTGGTAATAGCGGATAGCTTAATGGAAAAAGTAAAGGCGAACCAGCCGTTTTATGAGGCGGCAGCAAAGAAATATGGTGGATTCCCCTGGCAGATATTAGCAGTGCTGCATATTCGTGAGCATGGCGCAGAGCGGAGCAACCCAAGCAATGGGCAGGGGGCGTATCAGTTGTTTAGCTATACGGCTGGGGGGAATAATGGTAATGCGTTTTTGCCGGCGGGGGAGATATCGGATGCGGAGTTTACGCGGCAGACAGAAATAGTAGCAAAGATGATTAATGATAAAAATATAGATTTTAATAGTGAGAGCGGAGTAAAGCGATTTTTCTTTGAATATAATGGTGTAGCTTCGGCTTATATTGCGCAGGCGCGGGATTTAGGCTATACCGAGGAGGAAGCAAATTGGGGTGAAGGTTCGCCATATGTAATGAATATGGCAGACGAAAAACGCGACCCTACTAAGAACCATAATTGGAAGCAGATAGTGACGGATGGTGGCTCACCAGTAAACTACCCAGCTAATACAGTGCCAGGAGCGTATGTGATGTATACGGCGTTAGGCGGAGTGGGTAATATGTGTTCGGCGGGCGGTAATGGTGACCTTAATGCTACGGCAATTACAATATCATGGCCGGAGAGCGGGCACGACCCATGGAATGATGTAAAACCAGAATATAAAACAGCGCTAGCGGAGACTGGCGTAAATAAGCTAGGCGATTCTTGCTCGATGAACGGTAATAGTTGCGATGCGTTTGTAACTACAGTGATGAGGTATTCGGGAGTGGACAAAGATTTCCCTTGTTGCGGAGTGTCTACGCAATATAGTTATCTTTCTAGCCATCCGGAATTGTATGAAGAAATACCTAATATTGGTAGTGCAGAAAATATGCAGCCAGGAGATATTCGGATTAATCCGGGGCAGCACATAGAAATGTATGTAGTGCTGGAGGATGGTACGGGTATGATAGCGTCGGCGTCGCACTGTGACAGGACGGGTGACCATGCTTCGCCGTATTATGCGGATAGTGCTTATAAAATTTATCGTAAAAAATAGGAGGCTCAGGTGAAGGTGGCAAAAACTAGAAGAATTAAGACAGGTGACGAAAAGGCAAAACAGCGTTTGGTGATGATGGGGTTTTTGGCGGCGGGATTTGTGATATTAGTGCTGGTGGCGGTGCTGTTTGCGCTGATTGAAGGGCGTAAAACGGTGACGCTAGATATATTGGTAGCGCCACAAAGTGCTGAAATTTTGCTCAATGGTGAAAAATACAAAAATGGGACTTATCATGTGGAGCCTGGTGAATACGAAATAAATATTACACACGAGGAGCTAGAGCCGTATCAAAAGATTGTGGAGTTTGCAGATGGAGAAGAGGTAAAGATGTATCTATATTTGACGGGAGCAGATGGGGATATGAGCTGGTACCTTGCTCACCCGGATGACGATATGCTGCTAAATAGCATCGGGGATTATTATGCGATGGAAAAGAGCCAGAAATATGTGGCTTCTGATCCGATTTTTGCGGTGACGCCGTACTACGATTATGATAAAGGGTTTAAAGTAAATGCTGCTAGGAATGGGGAAAAAGTGGAAATTATAGTTTATCTATATACTTGTAACGAGGATAGGCTGGGAGTTTTGAAAAATAATGCGGCGGCGTGGCTAGATAAACAGCAGATTGATTTAGATGAATATACTTTGACTTATAAGTCTTGTGAAGAGTAGAATTTAGAGTATTTGTGTATGATAAAATAAAAATTAGTACTTGACAAGTCACGGGGGGGGGGGGGTATAATGGATATTAAGTGAGGCGACCTAGTCGCCTTATGTATTTTTTACAATCAGGAGAAAGAGGTGTTGAAAATGGCTGCTACAGCCGAACAAGTCGCGCGATTTATTGCACGGTATCGTACTGAGATAGCAAAATCTTCGGTGCAAAAGATTGACCAGATTATCAAGCATTACGAAATGGCTGGTATTGTTACAAAAGAAAATCGAGAACTAAAACGATTTAGGTTGAGAATTGCTAAAGTAGTTTGTAATGAGGAAGCTCGTTATGAAGAACTTCTAGCACAAGATGTCTTGGCGCAGCTTTATGCAATTCAGGGCGTAAAATCGGTGGAGGTTACGAATGATGAAACCGGTGAAGAAGAGCTTGTGATCTTAATACAGGTTTATTATTTGTATGAAGGCGAGATTTATGATGCTGGCGAATGGGAACTGAATGTCTGTTTGGATGAAGTGAGTAGTTGTAATGATATTTCTTCGTATGGATATGATAAGGATTTTATGTTCGATGATGGAACTTATTTTGCAAGAAATGGTTATCTCTTCTACACTGAATTAGTCGGAGGCATTCAAGAAGATGCTGAGGACAATCCTTTGTATGGAAACTTTTGCTTCGGTGATTTAATCAAAGATATTGATGATTATTTAATAGCTGGTGAGTTCGTTTCGGCGTTTCAATTGATTTCTCTTTGCCTACATCATGTGAATGAATATGACGAGTGGAGCATACCAATTTACTTTGACTTGGTGGAGGGCGTAAATGTCCGTGATTTAGCGGAGTTTTTCGACCTAACTGAAGGAGAAATTGCGGAATACGAAGCAAAAAATTTGACTGACGGAGAGGGGGAGAGTTAATGCAAAAACCCATCGAGTACTTGGCGGCGGAACAAACCTATAGGTTGATTATTGATGCAGAATTGTATCAATACATGATGACCTTGGCTGAGTTAAGCGCACCAAACGAAATTTTGGGAATAGGCATGATTTCTAAAAAAGAGCATGGCTACTACATGGATTTCGTGGTGGAGGAAGTTTTTGTACCAAGGCAAGAAGTTTCGCATGGATATTGCACTTTTGCAGAGGGAGCTCAAAATGAAATCATCGATGAAGTTTTGGATCGTGGCGACAGTGTAGAAGAATTGTGCTTTAGGTGGCATTCGCATGGCTATGCATCGGTGTTTTTTTCGCCAACAGACGAAAAGGATATCGATAATTGCGATTCGCCATATGTGGTTAATTTGGTAGTTAATGCATATAAGGATGTTATTGCGAGGCTGGACGTGTTAGAACCGGTGCGAGTTCGAAACATTCCACTGGAGATAGTAATAGATGTCCCTATAGACGATGCGGTCGTAACGGAATGTGCGGACGAAATCGCTGCTAATTGCAAAATACTACCAAAACAATCTTTTGTTCCACAAAAAGAAGAGCCTGAAGCTGTAAAAATCTATCAGGGGGTGAGACATGATGATGCAACAAGATTATAGTGACCAGACGAAAATTTTTGATCCTAGACGATTTGGCTATGATATACATTTTGTTGGCGCTGGTGGCGCGAGCAACTCTGCTATTTTGCAGGTGGCTGCCATGGGCGTGATGGAGCGTGGGGCAATTCATGTTTGGGATCCGGATTGTCTGGAAGCGCATAATTGTGCTACAGAGTTAACCTACAGCAACAAGATGATAGGTCAGAGCAAAGTAGATGCGGCAGCAGATGCTTTACTGTACAAGTTTGATAATGACCTTGTGGTAGTTGAAGCTAAGGATTTAAACGTTTATGACGGTCCACGTCCACAGGTAATATTGCACTCTGAGCGAGTCACTGCCAGTACTGAATTAGACGGTATTGTGGTGACTGGCGTAGATTCGATGGCGGCGCGCCAGGAGATTTGGCAGGCTATCAAAAAACAGTCTTGGCGGGTGCCACTACTGATTGATTTAAGATCAGCTGGGCTTACTACGCTTATTGTTACATTTAATCCTTCCGATATGGAAGCGGCGGAAACTTATGAGGAAACGCTACTCTACAGCGACAAAGAATCGATGCAGCTGGAGTGTGGCGCTAGAAATATATGTTTTATTTCTGCCTATTTTGGGGTGGAGGTAGCACATAGAATTTCACTCTTTGCACGAAATCAGACGGCTGAGCTGGATGAGAATTTTGTTGTGCCGAGAGATTTTATTTAGACAAAGGAGGAAAAATAATGTCTAAGAAAAGAAATTCAAAGAAAACATCTGAAAACAATACCGCGGTAATGGACGCTACAAAGGTAAGAATTGCCAACGGCGCGGGCAGAAAGCCCATAATCCTGGATTTTAAGCAGGGCGAGACTTATGCGCAGTTATTTGCGCGCGCGGGGATTGAGCCCGGTTCTGACCAGACTGTAACTACCGGTAAGAAGGTAGTTAAGAATTTTGAAGGTCTGGTTGAGGCGGGCAGTACTATTACTATTGCGAATAAGCCGAACAACGGCAGCTAAACAATCTTTCTTCTGACAAACCCGGGCTTAGCCCGGGTTTAACTAAAAGAATTAGTATTTTAACAATTTGAAAGGTGGGAGTTCATGTGCGGAAAGATTTTAGGTCCAGAAATGCGGTTAGGGATATTTCTGATGCGCCAAGGCTGGCTTTATGTGGGCTCTTTATAGAGTCTTTGATATTTGGATTAATTATTCTTGTTTTGTGGGGCGCTCATAATAGTGCAGATAACAAATATCAGGCATATAACGAATTCATTGCTGTAGCTAATGAAAAATTAGACGCAGAACAGCGAGCAGCACTGGTTCCGGTAGTAGATAATGTAGCAGAAGATGATTTGGGCGAAGACGGGTTGTTTATAAAACTTACAGAGCCTACTTCATTTGGTACTATGATGAAGAATAGCTGGGTTTCAATGCTCTTATTATATTTGGCTATTTGGTCTCTGATAGCGTCTATTTGCTATTGGGTAGAACACAACAGAACCTATTATTTAGCTGATTTACCGCTAAGGACTGGTTGGGGCTGGTATGTACTAATCTCGAACTTTATTACATGGCCGGTGCTACTGGTATCTTTGATTTTGTTTTTGCGTTTTAAACACAGAAAGAAACAAGCGCAAGAATCCGAGGAGCCAGAGAAACTGTTGCCTAAGGTAAGAGCTATATTTGACGAGCAGGCCTTTGTAGATTTCTACTTTAAAGTTTTGCCTATCGAAAAGCAAATAGAGAGCGCTAAACGTAAAGTGAGTGAGACCGAGACTGAGATTAGTCAATATGCGGCTGAGTTAAAAGATGCACAGTCTAGACTAAGTGAGCACAAGGCAAACTTAAATGAGCTGTGTGATCACGAAAGAATAGTTGTGAATGATAAGCGGACTAAAGATCAGATTTTAAATGATTTTGCTCAGATAAAAGCTATGCACGGAGTACAGCAGATTTATGTAGAAAAAAATCAGCTATGTGTTCGCGTGAGGGCGGACTATGTGTATGGTAAAAAATTATATGATTTGGGTGACTATGTGATTAAAATATCTGGCTATTCTTCCGGAAACTATCGAGCCGATATGGTGCGTTCAAATATAAAAGGCAGTAAGGACGGGTATAGTAATTACGGTACATCAGGTTTTTGTTTTGGTAATCGAAGAGATGAGATTTATAGCTATCTCGTAGAAGGTCGAATCGTCGAAGCGATTGAGCTAATGATCGAGAGTCTGAACCATATCAATTCTGGATCTATGGATGATCGGTATGAAGTAATTCGTAAATTAAGCTCAGCTGAGCTAAAAGAACTTAAAAATAACTAATTCGTGTACCCTGGCTTTTTAGCCGGGGTATTTTTTATAAGGTTTTTGGCTTTGGTTTTTACGTAGAAGTGAGTTTGGTGTGATATAATGGAAGTGCTAATTACTAATCACAAATAAGATCAAGTACTTTTAATATCAAGCATATTTTTATTAAGTAAGGAAATGGCGCCGTAAGGTCATCATTTACTTAATGAAGGTTTATGCTTGATTGAGTGATTGGTAATTAGCACCCCTTGCGGTGCCATTTTTGTATGACTACCCCGTTTACAAGTGGCACCACATGGGGGAGTAGTAGTAATCATATATAAGTGAGGTAAAGAAGATGGGTCACAAAGTAAAACAATCATTAATGGGTAGTAGAATAGATTTCTTCTACTATGCTTTCCGCAATATCATCATTTTTAGCCTCCCGTTCACTACCATCTTCGCCCTAACCTTATCTCTCCCTTACTCCTCCGCAGATAGTTCATCGGATACCATAAAGCTTTCTGTCCCAGTATCTTGCACTCTAGCTAGCCATATTAACACTGGGGAAGAACATACTATCTCTATGATTAGCGGTACTTATGAAGACAATATCGGTGTCACTACCCTTACTACTTATTGTAATGATCCAGGTGGTTTCGTAATCTATGCCAATGGTAATACAGCCGATACGGCAGGGAATAATAAACTTACCAGTATCCTAGGCTCTACTTATGATATCCCTTCTGGCACTGCTACTTCTGGCGATACCTCACAATGGGCTATGAAGCTTACTGCTGTCAACAGCAGTACTCCAACAGATACTCCTACTATTGTTACTGGCTATGATAGCTATAGCGCCGTACCTAACCAATGGACCAAAGTAGTTTATAAAGATGCTGGTACCATGAACGTAGAAACAGGTTCATCTTTTACTACTACTTATGCTATTTATCTTAAAGGCCTCCAGCCAGCAGGTACTTATTCTGGACAAGTAAAGTACGTAATGTTACATCCTTCTACTACTGGTACTCCTGCTTCTACTATTAACGAAGCCTTTGCTAATGCTAATAAAACTCCGGTTTCAGTACTGGATCCAGAAACCGGCCAAACGGGCAGCTTCTACAAAATGCAAGATATGAATACTGGTATTTGCGAATCTGTAGCTGGCTCTAATGAATCTACGACTGCTAGATTAGTAGACATTAGAGACAACAATCTTTACTACGTTACCAAACTAGATGATGGCCATTGCTGGATGACACAGAATCTAGACCTAGACCTCTCCCATTCCACTGCCCTTACCTCAGAAACCACAGACTTAAACGATAATTCACTTACAGGGGCCTACAGCTTACACTATTCATATGACCCAAATACCAGAATTATTACTTGGACTCCAGAAAACACGACCAGGAACTATAATACTGGGGCTGGTACAGCGTGGAATAATAATCTATATAAAGCCTATTCTATGGATATAGGTGAATGGTACTGGGATGGGAATGACAATACGCCAGACTGTAATTATCTTACTACTGCTTGTGAGCATTTTTCTCAAACTGTGACTACCGCTAATAAACGTTTTAGCGTGGGGAACTATTATAACTGGTCTGCCTCTATTGCCAGCGACGATAGTAGTTCGCTTACTGCTAGTACATATAATAACATAAGCAACAATCCACAAAACTCTATTTGCCCGAAAGGCTGGAGATTACCTACGATATCTAGCCAAAGTTCAGCAAATGAATTTACGAAGCTAAATATTCTTTACAATGAGGCGAAAAATGATACCGATATGGGCTGGGTTGGTGTACCACTTTATTATGTTAGAGGAGGCAATATTGATAGTGCTTTACCATTACGCAAGGCTGGCTTGGAAGGTTATTATTGGTCTAGTACAGTTTATAGTGATTACTATTGGTATTATTTATCTCTTGCTAAAAGTAAAATTGTATTAAATAATAGTGGCTACTATAACGGCTACCTTAATCGTCTATGGTCTATCCGCTGTCTCGCTCGGTGAGATTCTTGAGGCATATATTTCATTTAGGCTTAATTTAACCGCAAACATAATATGAAATTTCCCAGAGGTAAAACTTCTAGTGCTTTCAACTTATCAAGTGGGGGGTTGAAATATTTCTTCGCCTATGCATTAATAAGGGCGGGTTGGAGTAGGTTTAGTTTGTGAATAATATAAATTCCCCGCGTAGCGAGCGGACTAACCATAATATAGTCCGCTCCGAGAGGGGGGATTTATACGTGGTGATTCTAGATAACCTGGATCTATCTCCCCAATTTTAGTTTCTAATAAAAACAAAAATGAAAGGAGAACGAAGATGTCTATAAAGTTTAATCTTGTATTCAGATTCGGTTCCAAAACAAGAAAAATTACCATCCGTATAGAATGGCAATACTTCTCAACCTATGGCAAGTTTCTAGAGCTTGCCTCTTGGTATAAGTATAGGTGATATTGCAAGAGATGTCAAGATTGCGTTGTATATTTTTTGTTTTCCACAATGGTATATTTTTTGCAGGGCAAAAAATATACCAAATTTCGTCACTTCGGAAAATAAAGTAAACTTTATTTTCTCTCAGTTCCTCATTTGGTCGGGGGTACCAGGATCGAACTGGCGACCTCACGTCCCCCAG
This sequence comes from uncultured Candidatus Saccharibacteria bacterium, assembly GCA_964407015.1. Lineage (GTDB taxonomy): Bacteria > Patescibacteriota > Saccharimonadia > Saccharimonadales > Saccharimonadaceae > Nanosyncoccus. The sequence continues at coordinate 7,300 of CAYOTX010000007.1, read as the reverse complement.
ACGTGCGCGCTACCGCTGCGCCAACCCCCGATATAAAAATGACCATATATAATATATGGTCAGGGTGATCGGACTTGAACCGACGGCCTCAGCGTCCCGAACGCTGCGCGCTACCAACTGCGCCACACCCTGGCTTATGAGATGATTATAACATAAAATGAGAAATACCTAAATGGTACGGTGATGACATGGCGTCAAATAAAGCACAAAAATAAGGCCCAAAGGCCTTCTTTTTATACTTGGGGCTTATTTTTGCTTCGCAAAAATAAAAGACTACTGCGAATACTCAAAAAAGAAAGTGTAAGCACTTTCTTTTTACTCGTATTCTTGTGGTCTGGGTGACAGGACTTGAACCTGCGACCTCGACTTCCCAAAAGTCGCGCGCTACCAACTGTGCTACACCCAGTCGTGTATTTATTATATCACATTTACCGTAAAATATAAAATAAAAATAGATAATAAACTATAACTAACTGTGATAAAATTATAAGATAAGGAGAAAAAATAGTGGCGGAAAAAATGACTAAAAAACCGACTGGAAGAACTAATGCTAATAATAATCGCTCTAACGCGATTCGGAGCGTGTTGTTTACTTTTATTTTGATATGTCTTGGGGTGTATTTGGTCACAAGCTTAAATTATGGCAGCATGCAAAAGACTGAGGTGCCGATATCCGAGGTGATACAGCGGGCGAATGATCCGGAAGGAAATATTGCTAAAATTACGGTGACGGGTGAAACTTTGGATATTACTTTGAAGGGGAATGATAAGGTTACAGAAACTTCGCGTAAAGACGGTGCTGGTACGCTGTATGATCAGGGGTTGATTAATTATTGTGATGGGATGGAAGGGGATGAGCTAACTAGCTGCCAAGAAACTTATCCGGTGATTGAGTATAAGGAAGACACAAATACTTGGGGAATAATACTAGATGTGGCGTTGACGGTGTTGCCAATTATTGCAATAGTGATATTCCTCAGCTGGATGATGCGGCAGGCACAGTCGGCGAATAACCAGTCGATGAGCTTTGGCAAGGCGCGGGCGAGGCTATATGGGCCAGACAAGAAAAAGGTGACTTTTAAAGATGTAGCAGGGAATGAATCGGCTAAGCAAGATTTAACAGAAATCGTAGATTTTCTAAAGAGTCCGAAAAAATATGAGAAGCTAGGTGCGAAGATACCGCGTGGCGTGCTACTAGCAGGGGAACCTGGTACAGGTAAGACATTGATGGCGCGTGCGGTGGCGGGTGAAGCTGATGTGCCATTCTTTTCTATTTCTGGTTCGGAATTTGCAGAAATGTTTGTGGGCGTGGGTGCTAGCCGGGTACGAGACCTATTCTCTAAGGCCAAGAAAAATGCGCCGTCCATTATCTTTATTGATGAGATCGATGCGGTAGCACACAAACGCGATGCGCGGGGTGGCGCAGGACGCGAAGACGAGCAGACTTTGAATCAAATTTTAGTAGAAATGGATGGGTTTGATAACGATAGTGGCGTGATAGTAATGGCGGCGACCAACCGGGTAGATATGCTAGATAAGGCACTGCTTCGCCCGGGGCGGTTTGACCGACACGTAAATGTAGCATTGCCGGAAAGAAAAGATCGGTTAGAGATTTTGAAAGTACATTTTAAGGGAAAGCCAGTAGAAGAAAATGTAGATCTAGAGGCACTCGCGAAAAAAACAGCTGGGTCATCTGGTGCGGATCTCGCAAATATTGCCAATGAAGCGGCAATTACAGCAGCACGTGAAGGGCATAAGGCGATTTCTAATAAAGATTTAACCGAGGCATTTGAACGAGTGGCGATTGGGCCAGAGCGCAAGAGCAAAGTAATGAACGATAAAGAGCGCAAAATTACGGCTTATCATGAAGCGGGACATGCTGTGGTGGGGCATGTGTTGCCAGATTCTGACCCGGTACACAAGGTGACGATTATTCCGCGTGGGCAAACTGGTGGCGTAACTTGGTTCTTGCCGCCGGAAGATAGAAGCTATAAGAGTATTTACGAGCTAAAAGACATTTTGGCACGAGCAATGGGTGGCCGGGTAGCAGAGAAATTGATTTTTGGCAAAGATGCGGTAACGACTGGGGCATCTTCGGATTTGAAGAATGTGGCGGAGTTAGCCAAATCTATGATTGTAGAAGAAGGTATGGGTGATGGCACGCGAAACTTGGTATTTCCAAGTGAAGCTACGGGATATTATACGATTTCTACCGGAAAGCCGTATTCTGAAAAAACAGCAGAATTGATTGATGTGGAGATTAAGAAACTATCTGACGAGGCCGCAAGGAGAGCGGAAGAGGTACTAAAGGCAAACAAGGCAGTACTAGATAAATTAGCGGAAGAATTATTGGCGCATGAAACTTTGGAAGAAACAGAGCTAGAGCCGATTTTGAAGGATGCAAAAATCCCTGAGATTGTAAAACTACATAAATAATACGTTAAAAAGTGTGGAGGTAAAATGGAGCGATTAATTGATTATTTTGTGCCAGAAAAATATATTCTGGATCTTGAGATAGATAAATTTACTAAAACTATCGGTGGGATAGTAATGGTGGAGGGGAGCGCAAAAGCGGAAAATATCAAATTTCATGCAGCGGGCTTATCTGTTGATTCGGTGGCGATAAATGGAAAAAATGCTAAATTTGAAGTAGCAGATGGCGTTTTGACGGTATTTAAGGTGCCTAGGAGCGATTTGACGGTAGAAATAGGGTATCACGGCCATTTGAACGAAAATATGCAGGGAGCGTACCTTTCTACCTATGAGTATAATGGTAAAACAGAGGTAATAGTGGCGACACAATTTGAGAGTCACTATGCTAGAGAGGCGTTTCCGTGTATAGATGAACCAGAGGCCAAGGCGGTGTTTGGACTTTCTATTTCTGCTTCGGAAGGTTCGGATGATATGGTAATTGCAAATACGCCGGCATTAGAAAAGAGGGGTAATAAAACTATTTTTGAACCGACACCGCGGATGAGCACATATCTTTTGGCTTGGGTGATTGGTAAGTTTCATGGAAAAACTATCAAGAATGCACATGGAGTGGAAATTACAACTTATGCGGCGCTTAATCAAGATGTAGATACAGTAGATTTTGCTAATGAAATAGCGGCGAAGTCGTTGGAATTTTATGACGATAATTTTGGCGTGCCGTATCCTTTGAAGAAATTAGATCAGGTAGCATTGCCGGATTTTGAAGCAGGGGCAATGGAAAACTGGGGGCTAGTGACTTATCGTGAGAGCATGCTTCTAGCCGGTAAAAATGCGACGCTTGGCACAAAAAAGAGTGTAGCACTTACTGTGGCACATGAATTATCGCATCAATGGTTTGGGGATCTTGTGACAATGAAATGGTGGGATGATTTGTGGTTAAATGAATCTTTTGCGAGCGTGATGGAATATTACGCGGTAGATTATATCCACCCAGAATATAAGATTTTTGAAGGATTTTTCACTGGAGATGCGCTAGCGGCATTAAGGCGAGACGCGTATACCGATGTACAATCTGTGCACCAAGATGTAAATAATCCAGAAGAAATTGCAACGCTTTTTGACCCGGCGATTGTCTATGCGAAGGGCGCTAGATTAATGCTAATGCTGATACGTGCGATGGGTTGGGAAGATTTTTGTAAAGGTATACGGGATTATTTTGAGAAATTTAAATATCAGAATACGGTAGGGGATGATTTGTGGGAAAGTTTGAAACCTTATGCAGACTTTGATCCGAAGAAATTAATGCATGCGTTTATAGATAAGCCTGGATATCCGGTGGTGACGGGTGACAAGCAGCAGAGATTTTTGCTGGATGGGCCACTAAAAGATGAGAGTTGGCCGCTACCAGAAATTAATGAGGATATGTCTGGGCATTATATTTTGAATTTGTCGGAAGCGGAATTTGAAGAGAGACTGGCGCGGTTTGATAAGCTAGATTTGGAAGAGAAACTAAGATTATTGATAGATCGTGATTTAGTGACGCGAACGGAGCTTGCGGATAGTGCGTCACTGTTGCCGCTGGTACAGAAGTTTAAAAATGAAAATGCGGCTGCGGTATGGAATATCATTTTGGCAATTATTTCTAATTTGAAGATTTTCTTTGAGTTTGGTTCGGCGGAAGAAAAGAAGTTTAAAAAGTATGTAGGGGAACTGGTGGCGCCAAAACTTAAAGAAATTGGCCTAACCACGCGAAAAGAAGATGATGAAAATACTATTAGGCTAAGGGCGATACTTTTGGGATTGGATTTTTATGCGGAAACGGAAGAAAACTTGCAAAAGTTGGCTGCAATGTATAACGAGAATTATGGTAAGCTAGATGCAGAAATTCGGGAAGATATTTTGGATGCGAAAGTGTATATGAATCCAGAAATTGTTGATAGCTATATAGAAAAATATAAAAATATGACAGATCCGGAAATAAAGTTTGATTTGATGATGGCTGGGACTTTAGCAAAAGATATGGTAGCACTAGATAAAATGATAGCACTATTAAATCAACCAGAAGTAGTAAAGCCGCAAGACCAGTTTTATCTATTCTTATATTTATATCGTAATCCACGGAGTAAAGAAAAAGTGTTTACATGGTTAACGCAAAATTGGGATTATGTAAAAAATATGGCGGGAGATAAATCGCTGGATAATTATCCACGCTACATTGCGAGCAGTGTAAAGACGGAAGAAGATTTTGCGAAATACAAAGATTTCTTTGACAAAATGAAAGATGATCCTGCGCTGGCGAGAGCGATTACGATCGGCAAGAAAGAAATTGCGGCAAGATTAGAATTGATTGAATCAGATAAAAAAGCGGTGCATACAGAACTAGATGCTATAATATAAGCATGAATGTATTAGAATATGCAAAAGGGGTGGAAAAATTAGTGGATCCGATGGCGGTGGGGACGTCGCATTATATGCAAACTAGGCTGAAGAAGTTGCCGGTATGGTTGCAAAGAAAAATTGTGACGAGTGCCACAAAAAAGGCAAATAAAATGCCGTTCGTGGTGGAGCCGTATTGTTCTTTCTTGTTCTACGAAATACCTGATCCTACAAAAGTGCAAAAATTTATGCCGGATGGATTTGTGCCGGCAAAGGCTGCAGTATTTGAAGGTGGTCCAGAAAAATATTACGGAATAGTGAGTATGTTTAGGATACATACTAGTGTGTTTTGGGGTGCTAGGGCAGAGTATTATTTGGTGGCGGAAAACACCGCAACTGGACTACTAAGTTGGGTAATGATGGATTATATTAGCGATAGCATTTCTTATGATGAAAAGCATGGGTTGAAATCGCCGGATGTGAAAGCCGCCGTAATGACGACTACGTGTGAAGGTGATTTTGTATGTGATATGAAAAGCTTGGATGGTAAGAAAAAAGTAAAATGTCAGGCAAACCTGATGAAGGCGAAAATGAAACCGCTAAACCAGAGATTATGGATAGAAGGCAATACTTCTATTGCTTATGGGCGGTTAGCAGGGGAAGCAGATGGTGATTTGTTTTCTTTAACCTTCTTCCCAGAAGAAATGAAGCAAGCACTAGAAGTGCCTTTAGCGGATGTAGCGGTGGCGGAGGCGGCGACGGCTACTACGGGTAGATTTGGAGCAGTATTAGAGCGCGTGGCATGTTTTCCGTTTGCGCAGCACATGCTTAGCGATGCGCCAGGACAACAGACGCATTATGGTAACGAAGCGGCTTTGCGCAAGGCGGTGGAAGCGATAGATTTTAAGAAAATTACAACACTGAATTCTTAAGCGTTTATATAATGTAGGCCTAGGGAGCGGTAGAAGTCCATGGCGGTGGGGAGGCCGAAGATTTTGGCGGCGAGGTTGCCGAACTCATCTAGCATAACTAGGCTAAACAATGTAATGGCAAGAATGAGAAAAGCACGGCGGCTGAGTTTTTGTGATAGAAAAATACAAAATGGCACGATAGCGTACATCAAGAATAGTGCAGAGATACCAAAAAACAGAACACTTCTAAGGCAAACAAAACCACCAATGTTGCCGAAATTGAGGATTTCGGTATTGTAATCCCAGTATCTGGTGCCGTGACCTAGAGTGTAGACTAGCCAGCCGGCGACGAGTTCTAAAATGCCGGTAGCGAAGAAAGCGATGAAAAATACCGCTAGTGGGTGCTTTTTGAACTTGTAGGTGGTAAATAGAATTAGTAAACCACCGATGGCGTAGATATTGATCCAGGGGAGGAAATTGCCGCCTTGTATATACCATTCTTGCATGCCGCCATTGAAATAATAAAAGATAAACTCATATACCCAGCCAAAAACCCCAGAAATAACTACGAGCAAGAAAATAATGCCGAGTTTTTGATAGGATTGGAGTTTTAGTTTGTCTTCTAAATAATTGTGAAATAGTTTACGGTAGGTTTGCATAAGTTTATTATAACAGAACGGATTAGGATATAGACTAATGAGCAATACAGCGTATAGAAAAGCCGGCGTACCGATAGCTTGGGTTGGCTGCTGCCTGAAAAGATGTACTTGTGAAACGTAAAAGATAGGTACTGACATTATTGAAGATTGTGCTAGATAAATAATATGCTGTTGTACCAGTATCGTACATAGAACTGTTGTTGTAATGATTACCCCCACTTCGAATGAACCATAAAGGATTAGAGATGAGTTCTGCATCTACATTGGTTAGCTTATCGTTGTAAAGATAGTGAAGTCTAGAAAAGTTATTGGTGGAATTTAACGCTTCGCCTTGTTGATTGGATATAGTGGGCAAACGCCACCCTTTAGGGCAGATGGAATTTTGCGGATTATTATTTATGTTACTATACGTGTTATTAGTAAGTGTATTACTGTCGTCGCTAGCAATAGCCGCAGACCAGTTATAGTAATTACCCACTGCGCCATGAGTGCCATTATTACTATATGGAGTTTGTGCAAAATCTTCACAAGCAGTGGCTAAATAATTACAATTCGGTGTATTGTCATTAGCGTTCCAGTACCAATTTCCTGGATTTAGCGAATAAGCTACATTGTTATTGCCGGCCCAACTGGTACCAGTGCCAGTAGTATAATTGTAAGTAGTATTTGCTGGTTTCCAAGTTATGACTTCTCTGTTTTTGTTGTATTCATAATTTTTTCCGTAAGCTCCAGCAAGTGATCTATCATTCAAATCCGTATTCTCAGAAGTAAGCACTGTAGTATCTATGCCTAGAGCTGCATCCTTTACGCCTAGGTCCAAGTCTAGATTCTGTGTCATCCAGCAATGGCCATCTGTTAGTTTAGCCACCCAATAGATCTTATTGTCTCTATCATCTACTAACTGTATCTCATCATATCCTG
>CAYOTX010000006.1:0-38208 GCA_964407015.1 uncultured Candidatus Saccharibacteria bacterium | reverse complement strand
ACTGATATTGTCAGAAATAGTGGCGAGACTATCGGTGTTGTTGGCCTTGATATTGATTTGCTGAATTTGGGTAGAACCGGTGATGCGATCTAAGGCATTGATATCCATAATAAGAGCGTTGTCAAAATCGATATTGTCGAAATTGATGGATTTTTCGACTTCTTCTAACACACCGGCAATGAGGAATTTTTCACCCATGATAGTAACAGTTTTACCCACTGTGCTATTGATAGTATTAAAGAGAGCTAGAGATAAAGTGTGGCCAAGGACTACGCTATTTTCTTTATTGCCGTCAGTAAAGAAAGTGCCGTAGCGCAATGGAAGGGGCTCGATTTTAATAAAATCTGGCGTAGTACCAAGAACTGGCACAGAGGAAAAGGTGTTTTTCTCAGAGCTAATGGTGTTAGTAGAGGTAGCGATTGGCGCAACCGCCGAAACATCTTCCATGGCGGAAATAGTAGAGACATCGGAAAGGGAAAGACTGGACTGCTCGAAAGTATTAGAAGAGGTAAGTTCATTAACGATGTTGGTGAGAGAATCTTTGGCAGAGCTGGGGCGCACCACGATGAGATCATTGCCTATTTCATTGGCTTCGTTTTTGACGAGATTGGAAATACTACCCATAAGAGAAAGGATCAAAATAATACTAGCTACGCCAATAGCGATACCAAGACAGGTAAGAAAAGAGCGGGTTCGGTTTTCTTTGATAGAGGTCTTGGCGAGTTTGAAATGAGTTTTGAAAAGTAGTGCCATTATTTTTTCCTCCGAGATTTTTTACGTTTGCGCTTTTTGGTGGGTTCGGGTTGACCGAGAATAACTTCGGGCTTGTTTTTTTTGCGCTTTTTAATTTTAACATCGATAGGCTGAGGGAGGTTTTGATCTGCTACAGTTTTAATATCGGTGTCGATTTGGCCATCTAGCATGTTGATGACGCGGGTGGCATAGGTGGTAAGCGCAGGGTTGTGAGTGACCATGATAATAGTGTTGCCTTCTTCATGGATTTTTTTGAGTTCTTCCATGACAGAATGCGAAGCACGAGAATCAAGGTTGCCGGTAGGCTCGTCGGCGAGAATAATTTCAGGATTACCCACAATGGCGCGAGCGATAGCTACGCGTTGCTGCTGACCACCGGAAAGTTGGTAGGGAAGATAATACTCGCGCTCTTGCAAATTAAACCGACCAAGAGCAGAAGAAGCGTTTTTTAGACGAGCTGTTTTAGTATAGCCTGTGTAAATAAGTGGTAAAGCGACATTTTCGATAATCGGGAGATCTTCGATAAGGTTGAAATTTTGGAAAATAAAGCCGATTTTTTTAGCGCGAAGGCGAGCCTGGCGACGAGCGGAAATACCAGCGACATTTTCGCCATTTAAGACATATTCACCCCGCGAGGCACGATCTAGTAAACCAATAATATTTAATAGTGTGGTTTTACCGCAGCCCGAGGGGCCCATGATCATGATGAATTCGCCGCGTTTTATGGTAAGATCGAAATCTTTAAGAGCAAAAGATTCGGTGTCGCCATAACCGTAGCGTTTGGTTAGACCTTTTAATTCAATAACTATATTATTTTCGCTCACCTTTTTCTCCATGTGTTTTGGTTTTGGCGGAAAGTCAGGAAAGATCATTTACGGAGTAAATGATAATCCTCAGTGCTTAGAGCCGCCGAATTGTAAATTTTTGAAAAGTACGGAGCTACGCTCCTCGCACTCTTTATCTAAATATATTTTTAAAATAAATTTTAAAAATATATTTATCTTCAGATTGCTACGAAAAACAAGTTTTTCGTACTTTTCATTTTTTTAATTTGGCGGAAGCGAGAGGATTCGAACCTCCGGAACGGTTGCCCGCTCACACGCTTTCCAAGCGTGCGCCTTAAACCACTCGGCCACACTTCCGTCTAGACCAAGTTTAGCATGTTTTTAGTTTATTTTAAAGAGAGAATTACGAGATTTTCGATATGTGGGGTGCGAGGGAAGAAGTTGAAAGTTTTAATGTCTTTAATCTCATATTTATCCAACAAAACCTTGACATCGCGGGCCTGAGTGGCGGGGTTACAAGATAAATAGATGATGGTTTGAGGTTCTACTTCTAGGAGTTTATTGATCAGCTTTTTGTCGCAGCCGGCGCGAGGAGGATCAAGGATGACGGTTTGGTTGGAAACAATAAAGCCGAGCGCATCTTCTGAATTAGCAAAAATTGCTTGAGGGAAGTTTTTTCGGGGCGCGTCCAAAACCCCTGTCGCTACAGGGGTTTTGGTGCTACTTCTCACCTTGCCAGGCTCCGAACCCCCTTCAAAAACTCCCTCCGCGCAATTTTTACGCATTTCAGTGTAAGCGGCTTTATTGTTTTCAACCAAAATAAGTTGTCGGTCGCGGGCGACGGAAAGACCGATGGTGCCGACGCCAGCGTAGAGGTCTAAGACATTATCGGTATTAATATACTTTTGAATTTCTTTGAGGGCTAACTCATAGACCGGTAAATTAATCTGAAAGAAACCGTTAGGTGAATAAGAATAAGTTTGTCCCAGAATATCGTCGGCGAGATTTTTGAAAACTGGGTGGGGCTGGTGATTTTCGTAGAGACCGCCAGAAACTTCGCCATTTTGGTTGCAACGGAGTAAAATGGATTGATATTTGCGGGCTTCTTCGTGGCGGCTGTTTAGATCGTCTATAATTTGCTGAGCTTTGGCAAAAATCTCGGGGCGCTCGATAGAAGAAGTTGTAACCGGGATTTTGCGATGCGAGCCACGCGCATGAAAGGCGAGCTCTATTTTATTTAATTCATTATTCCAATAGAGAGCATATTCCATTTTATTGCGGTAAAAATAGGGGTTATTATCGGTAAAGATTTCGGGCTTTTTTATATCTATGTGATGTTCGCGGAAGATTTCTACCACGAGGTCTACTTTGAGCTGGTTTTCGTAATCCCAGTCTATAATTTGCCAGGGGGAGGTAGAGAGAAAACAAGTATCTTTAGGCTCTACGCGAAACTTGGAAGGATTTTCGATTTTGGTAGCGATAGCCTCTACAAAATGCGATTTTTGCCTAGTAATATCATATTCCGTAACAATTTCGCCAGGGAGAGTATTCCAGAAGAAGATTTTGCGGCCGTCCTCTAGAGTACCGAGCGCTTGGCCACCAGGGATAATTTTCTCTACTTTTACCATATAGTATATTATTATAACATCTACGGTATTTATTTTTATAATTCACTATATCTCGGAAGCTTCGTGATGTGATAATGGATTTTATCACATCACTTCGCCCCTACGGCGACCAAACCGCCTGTAGCAGTTTAGTCTTTATGTTCCTCGATTATAGTGAATTATAAAATGCCTCATATCAAGCGTAAAACTTTACTTTTTTCATAAGTATGTTATAATTATATTATTATGTCGGCTGAGGAGATTTTGAAGTCGAGTGAAAGGTCTGCACTGAAAAACAATCAGTTTGTTTCGCGTGTAACTGGTAAAAGTACAAAGTTTAAATCTAGCAAGAAAAAGAAGTCTATAGGGGCGGTAGGATTTATCGTAGCAATGATAGCACTAATTACGGTGCTGTTTAGCTCGGGAAATATTATTCCAACCACTATTCACGAAAAACTAATCGAAGAAACAGATAGACAATGTGCTGATATGACGGTAAGTAAAAATCTAGCCCTACAACAGGCGCTAGAGAGTGGGGAAATACCGGCAGATACCGCCAAGGCACTAAAAGAAAAAGGGGTGCTGGTGGGGTATGTAGATAGCGACGGTAATTTTATAGAGAGTAATAAAAGTAGCGCAAGCCTATCTTTGAAAAAGGGCGATAAGATTATCGCGGTGAAAGATTTTGTAAACGAAGCGAGTACAGATGCCGAGCTACTAGGCGCGCTAAACGAAGCCACCTATGGCTGTGCGGCATATTATTACGACGAGGCGGCCAATGAAGTATTTAAAGAGGTAGGAACTTCGCGGAATAATTTTACCAGTGGTGACGATTTTGACGAAACTATGGAATCACTAATGGGCGACGGCAGTGATATAGACATAAATAGTGTGTCGATGGCACAAAAAACCCGCAAAAACCCAGATACTGGTGCGACGGAAACATATTATGAATATGTAGAAAATGGCGGGGCGGTGAATTCTGACACAGCAGCCAAAGATTTAATCAATGAGGTGAAAAATAAAAACCCGGCCGCAAACACCAATGATGCTACATTAAATTCGGCGGACACCCTAAAGGTGGCAGATACGATATCTAAAGAACAGAGGTCTAGCCTATTCTTTGCACTATTTATGGAAAATGTCAGCAAAATGAAGGCTGGGGACGGAAACGAGTCTAAAATCAATGACTCAATGAACTACCTATACACCAAAGCTGAAACTGAGGTAGTAGATGTAAAAACTGGCGAAGTGATAAAAGTAACTGGCACAGCGTTTGACTCTCCAAGTTTATATGCGATACTATCGGGTGAAAAAGTGAATTTGGATGCGGTGGGGAATTATTCTACAGATAGAATTTTAAAAACCGCCGAAAACCAGCTAAATACCAATAATAGCGGTAAAACCATAGATAACACCGTAGCGTCGTCTAGTACCAATAAAAAGGGGTCGATTGGTAGATTTATTAATGACGGGGTAAACACAGCATCCGACGCTATACTAAAGCTAGTAGAGCCAACAGTGTCTAGCTCGCTAGTAGATAACTCTTACAAAAATACTAAGGGGGTAAATGCTGGGGAACTACTAGCCGAAGGGGCAGTAACATTAGGTAGTAAGCTTGCTAAAACTAGTGGTGCCACCGCCGCGAGTGGGGAGGCAGTAAAATCTTACGCTATGCTAAATGCAAAAATATTAGCCCTGAATGCCGAAATAGACCGCATGAATCGTAGCCCGTTTGATATTACTTCGAAAAATACTTTTCTTGGCTCGATCGTACATAATTTTGCGATAGCAAGCATGAAGTTTTCAGACATATTCTCTGGAGTGAAGACTTTCTCTAGCACAGTAGGGTCGGCAATAGCGGCGCTTCTGCCGACATCTTACGCAGATGATGTTAGCGGGTATTTAAATACTTTTGGTGACTGTGAAACTTATGCCACGATTGGGGCAGTAGGGTCGGCACAGTGTGCAGAAATAGCTACATTTGATACTTCCACCCTAAACGATCCGTTTCATGATGCGGAGTTTGTAGAGTTTGTAAATAACAACACTACCCTAGGTGCTGACGGGGTACGAAAAATTAATGAAGGGTCTGACCTGGCAAACTTTATACTATATAACGACGAGCGCAAGACTCCGCTAGGGGTAATGGATGGGGGGATTTTGGATTCCCTAAACAATAGTTCTAGCTCTATACCATTTATGACAGATATTTTAAAAATGATAGAAACATTTTTAGGGGCATCGGAACACGATAAGAGAATAGCCTCAGGGGAAGCGTTTGTAAACTCTAGCGACAACCCAGATTGGCAAACTTATAAGTATGCGCAAAGGTATGTGTCACTAGCGCGCGCCACAGCGGCATTAAAGCAATATACCGATGATGAAACAGCATACAATAATATGAAGTTCTTTGAAGGAAGGGAAAATCCGGTGGTGGCGTTTATTGAAAACCATAACACATTAGCTAATAGGTAAATTTATATAATTCATTAACACCTCGGAAGCTATAAATAGCGTTTTATTTTTGGTGAAATAATGGTACAATCAAGATGCTACATTTTATCATTAACGCTAAAGCGTTTTTAGTATCTTATTTTGTCAAACAGTTGAATGGCGCCGTAAGGAACTGAATTGTTTGACACTGCTTTAGTGGAAAATGATAAAGTGTAGCACCCCTTGCGGTGCCATTTTTGTAATATTACCCCGTTTACAAGTGGCACCACAAGCTGAATGTACTTTTGCATAATTCATTATGTTTTGGGAGCTACGTGATGTGATAATAAATTTTACCACATCACTCCGCCCCTACGGCGACAAAATCTACCTTTAGTAGATTTTACCTTTATACCCCTCAACATTAATGAATTATGTACTAGTAAGTTAATCAAAAACTAAACTATATAGGTGAGGTAAAATGGGTGAAGTAAATAGAACTAAATCATTAAAGAATTCAAATGGTAGCTACACAGAATTCTACTATCATTTCTTCCGCAATATTCTTTTGGTTAGTATTCCATTGGCTATTATCTCTGCTGTTATTCTATCTTCTCTCCACATTTCTGCCACAGGTTCTGGCAGTGGTACAGATAGTTTAACTATTTCTATTTCTTCTGCCTGTACATTAGGTAGCGTAGTAGATATAGAACATAATACTAATACTAATGTAGGTACCTATACTCCTAATATAGGTAAAACTACTATTACTACACTATGCAATGATGGTAATGGGTATAGTGTATATGCAGTAGGGTATAGTAATAATGAAGAAGGTAATAATAAACTAATTAATACTGACCCTAATTATAGTAATCATAGTATAGAAACAGGATTGAATACCAGTGGATTAACATCTGCTTGGGCTATGAAACTGAATAATATACCAGACGATCCTTCTCCTACTCCACCTACTATAGAAAGTGATTATAATAATACTTATGGCTTAGTACCAAGTTATTGGACTAAAGTGGCAGGAAGAGTATCTGGTACTACAGATATGGCTGAAGGTTCATCCTTTACTACTACTTATGCCGTATATGCTAGTTCTAGTCAGTATGCAGGTACTTATCAGGGGCAGGTGAAGTATTTACTTACTCACCCCTCATACGAAAAACCACCTTATTATATGCAAGATATAGCATACTGGAAAGATGAGCTTATATTGGAAGAAAGTGTACAGGCTATAGATAAGCGTGACGGTAAATCTTACTGGGTAACTAAACTAAAGGATGGGAATATCTGGATGACACAAAACCTAGATTTTGATATTACAGGGGAAGAACTTAATTCTAATACTACAGACTTAAATACCATAGAAGGTTTAGAATATGAAAATGGTTACTCTATAAGTGATAACATTATTTATTGGAAGCCAGCAAATACTGCTATTACTATAGATTTTCAAAATACTAGTCCTGTAACCGGTTGGCAAAATAGTAGTACGGAACCATATTCCGCCAATAAGACTGATGCTATAGAAACCGGACACGCGTCATTTGGTAATTATTATAACTGGACTACTGCTATTGCGTCTAATAATTCTTCTACGATAACGAGTGGCCTAGCAAGAAACTCTATATGTCCAAAAGGCTGGCGTTTACCTATAATTTCAAATTATTCCAATAATGATTTTATAAATCTAAATCAATTGTATACCGATGTAACTTTAGACCCACTATTCTTTAAAAAATCTGGGTATGTTTTAACACAATTAAACAGTATTTATTCTTTGGGTCTATATTTATCCGCAAATTACTATCCAGGTGCTGATGGGATATTTGGGGCATCTATTACTAATAAGAATTTCATAACTAATACTATATGGGTTAATGATTATGGTGGGAAAAAGGGTGGTGATTCTATTCGCTGTATAGCTAGATAATATCATTTATCTTTGATATCTTCTACGCTAGTGATAATTACTTGATTATCTTTAAAATTTTTAATCAGGCATTTGCGGCGGGACTCGTCAAGTTCGGAAAAAACATCGTCTAGTAAAATGATAGGTTTTTTGGAAAGTTTTTGATAAACCAAGTCTGCTTCTATGAATTTAAGAGCTAAAATAATAGAACGAGATTCACCACGCGAGGCGGAGCCATCGGCAGGCTTGCCGTTGAATTTAAAAATATAATCATCACGGTGGACACCAAAGCTAGTGTGGCCAAGGTAGAGATCTTTTTGATAATTGCTTTCTAGAATATTAAGGTACTGATTATCATTACTACTAGCAACATCGGATTTATAAATAATTTCTATTTCGTCATCATTTTCAGCGATAGAGCGATAAATGTCAGTAAGGTGAGAATTAATTTCTTGAATAAATTTATTGCGATAAGTGAATAAATCTGTGCCATATTTTGCAAGCAGGATGTTCCAGGAAAAAATAGCTTCTTTGGTAATATTATCAGATTTTAGTAATTCATTACGTTGTTTAAGGGATTTTTCATATTTTAGTAAGCTTTCATTATATTTTTCGTCGAACTGGCTAAAGATGCGATCAAAATAATCACGGCGGCGACCAGGGGAGTGACTAATAAGATTAAGATCTGACGGCTGGAAGAGAACTACAGGGTATTTATTCTTTTTGGGTAAGCGGCGGGATTTTTTATCCATAATAAGAAAAGTCTTAGTGGTGCCGTCGTAGGTAGCGGTATAAGTTTCACCATTAGTGTATTCTAGTTCAATACGGTAATAATCGGTGCCGCGCTTGATGATTTCTGAATCAGTAGCACGAAAACTTTTACCACGAGTAAGAATATAGATAGCCTCAAGCACAGAAGTCTTACCGCTACCGTTTTCACCGAGAATAAGTGAGGTCTCATCTTGGCAGTCTAGAGAATATTCGGTGTGGTTGCGAAAATTAAATAGTTTAATAGATTTAATTATCATGAGTTGAGTGGCATTACAATGTGAGTATAATTATTACTCTTTTTGTTTTTAAGGATAATAGGAGCGATGCGATCTGAGAAGCTGAATTCGATTTCTTTTTCTTCTAAAGCATTGAGAGCATCTATGAGGAAACGAGAGTTAAGATTTACTCTGCCTTCGGTGTCTACCTTGGTTTCTATTTTGGAGTCGTTTTCACCAAATTCGTTGGCGATGGATTTTACCGAGAAGGTATCAGGAGCCTTGGTTTCACAGATAATAGAGCCGCCGACCGAGCGGGCAAAGAGAGCAGCGAGCTTGGTGACCCGGACTAATTCATCGCGGTTTAGGGTGACTTTAATATTATTGTCTTTAGGAATGAGTTTTTGATAATCTGGGAAACTAGCGTCGATTAATTTAGAAATAATTTCTACTTCGCCAAGGCGGAAACGCACTAGGTCTTCATTGAAGGAGATTTCGACTTCTTCCATGTCATCATTGATAGACCTTAGAACTTCCTGCAGGGAACTGGCTGGTACTATAGCTTTAACTTCACTCTCTACCTTATCTATCAACTTTTTTTCGGCGAGGCGGTAACCATCGGTGGCGGCGATAGCGAGGATGTTATTATTAGTATTAAAATATACACCAGTAAGGGCAGGACGAGTAAGATCATTTGAAGCAGCGATAGTGACCTGGCCTACGCTATGTTTAAATTCATCTACGCCAATTTTATAGACTACAGCATCTTTCTCGTTGATCTCGGGGAGCTCTGGGAAATCGTCCGCCAAAGCACCATTAATGGTAGAAGAATATTTACCAGCGGTAATGGTGACTTTGGTATCTTTGGCTTCTATCTCAATAGTTTCACCTTTTGGGAGATTGGAGACGAATTCAGCTAGGAGTTTGGCGGGGACGGTAACTACACCATCCTCAGAACTAGAGACGGGAAGAAAATCTACTACGGCCATATCTAGGTTGGTGGTGACAAGGGAAACTTTTTTATTATCTACCCTAATTAAGACATTGTTTAAAATAGGCAAAGTGACTTTACCGATAGCGATGCGACTAACATTATTTAAGGCTTTACTTAATTTGGCTTGGGTGACTTTGATTTTCATATAGACTCCTTTTAAAAGTTTCTATTAAATATATTTTGTAGTTGTAATAGTAGGGGTTGTGGAATAGTGGAAAAGTTAGTTGAAGCTATCTGTTGGGGCTTTGTGAAAAAGGTGGTGGGAAAGGTGGGAAAAGTTGGTGGGTAAAATAATTTATACACAGGATTTTTGATTTGAGCGAGTTTTTCGCAAAAATTTGCACGAAATTTACACTGGGATTTCCAGAGGGTTTTACACAAGATTTCCACATTTTGGATAAAATGAATAATTTTGTTAACCATAGATTTTTTCCTTGATTTCCTCGATTTGGTCGCGGAGGGTGAAGTTGAGTTTGAGGTCTTTTTCGATTTTCTTGACGCCATGCATGACGGTGGTGTGGTCTTTGACGCCAACTTCGGCGGCGATTTTATTGGTGCTGAGGTTTAATTCTTTGGAAAGTAGGAACATAGCGACCTGGCGGGCGTTTTTGATATGGGAAACGCGGGATTTACCGGTGAGTTCTTTAACGGGGAGCTCGTAGTATTTAGCAACTTTTTCTACGATTTGCTTGGCGGAAACTGGACGAAGTTTAGAAGATTTATTAACGGAAACAGAGCCGTTTTCGATAAGTTCGAGTGGGGTAAGACCGCGGACTTCAGACATTAATAAGATGGTGGAAAATTCACCTTCGAGGTCGCGAATGTTGGTATTAACATTTTCGGCAATATATTCGATGGCTTCGGGTTCGATTTCAGCACCCATGAGTTCGGCTTTGGCGCGGAGAATTGCACATTTATCTTCGAATTTGGGGAGCTGGAGGTCGAAAGCGCCGGCCCAGGTAAGGCGGGAGGCGAGCCTTTCGTCTACGGATTTGATTTGAGAGGGGAGACGATCTGATGTGACAATGATTTGCTTATTGAGTTGGTAGAGGTCGTTAAAGATATTAAAGAATTCTTCCTGGGACTTTTCTTTGCCGACAATGAATTGGAAATCGTCGATAATTAAGACATCGAGTTTTCGGAATTTGAGGTTGAATTCTTTACCTTTACCAAGCTTGACGGCGTCGATAAAATCGGAATAAAAGTGGGAAATAGGGGTGTAGAAAATTTTGAGGTCGGGGTTTTTCTTAAGTAGTTCATTACCGATAGCTTGGACAAGGTGGGTTTTGCCGAGACCTGGCCCGCCGTAAAGAAAGAAGGGGTTGTAGCGGTCGCCAGGGGAATCTATAATACTACGAGCAGCTGAGACAGCGAGGTCGTTATTGGACCCGACGACGAAATTATCTAGAGTGTATTTGTGGTTGAGGCCGGTATTGGAAGTTTGATCCTGGAGGTCGGTTTTAACCTTTTTGACATGGGTTTTGAGCGGGGTGTTATCTGGAGTAATTTCGCGAGAGCGGACTTTGGGCTTGGTGCTGGATTGGACTTCGAAATCTATAGTACTAACTGTAATATTATTGTTTTCGAGAGCGGTTTTAATGAGGTTTAGGTAGCGGTTGCGGAGTTGCTTGACATAGAAGGAATTTTTGACACCGATTTTAATGTTGCCATTTTCGGTGGAAAGCAGAGAAGTATCCTGGAACCAGGTAGAAAAATTAGCAGTGGAAATTTGCTGTTCAATCTCGGCAAGCGCGTTTTTCCAGACATCGTACATTAGTGAATTTGACCTCCTTTTAAAATATTATAGCATAGGAAAGAGAGTTTTCCACAGGTTTTTAGGGAAGAAAAAATATGGTGTAATAAAAAATGGGGTAAATAGGGGTGTAGTTTTCCACATGAAGAAGATTTTCTCTAGGGGAGATGTGGAAAACTGCTTGAAAATTGTGGAAAAATGCGGTATACTATATAAAGAATTTGAAATAAAATAAAATTTGAGGAATAATATGCCAAAGAGAACATATCAGCCACACAAGAGGCAACGCAAAGCAGAACATGGTTTTATGAAGCGTAATGCGACGAAGAATGGTAAGAAAGTGCTCGCTCGTCGTCGGTTAAAGGGTCGTGCTCGTCTTTCTGCTTAAAAATAAGCCCTATAAGGGCTTATTTAATATATAATATATAATAATATGTTAAGTAAAAAATATCGGTTTCACTCACGCGGTGGGGTGAGGTATGTGTATCAGAAGGGTAAGACAATTCGGAAGCCGAAGATGTCGCTAGTTTTTGTGGAAAATACCAGAGGGTTTACAAGGCTGGCGGTGGTGGTGTCGAAGAAAGTGGAAAAGAGTGCGGTGGGCCGAAATAGGATACGGCGTAGAATATACGAGGCTTTGAGATTAAATATGGCGGATATTCCTAAAAAGACTGACTATATATTTATAGTATATTCAAAAGATTTAATGAAGATGCCGTTTGGTGAGATTGAGAAAATGCTGGGGGAGCTAGTGGTGGAAGCCAAGGTGTGTTATAATAAACAGAATGGATAAGAAGAGTGTGAAAAAATATATCTACTGGGGGCTGTTTATTATTTTTGTGATTGGATCTATCGTAACGGGTAGCCCGTTTAATTTTATAGATATGATAGTGGTGCGACCAATTGTAAATATTCTATTTGTAATATTTAATATAGTGCATGATTTTGGGCTGGCGATTATTATCTTTACAATACTAGTGAAGCTTTTAATGTTCCCGCTGACCAAGAAGCAACTTAATCAAACTAGATTAATTAAAAAAATTCAGCCAGAGCTAACTCAGATTAAGAAAAATTGCAAAGGGAATAAGCAGTTAGAATCTTTACAGACGATGGATTTATATAAACGGTATAATGTAAAGCCATTTGCTTCGATTTTGCTTTTAGTGATACAACTACCAATATTTATCGCGATTTTTTCGGCAATACGGGTAATAGCGACGCCGTTGCCACAAGATAATTTAATGAACCGGGCATACGACATTGTAGCGTATGAGGGGTCGGAGATTAAGGGCTTGGAAGAGAAACAGGCGGTATATCTAGCGGATTTGCAAAATACGGAAGTACCGGCAGAAGAAAAAGCATCGTATGATTTTGAGCCGAGACTGTTTGGATGGATTAATTTAAATGTGAAGGCGAGCGATGTGTTAATGGGGAAGTTTAGTTGGTCGGCATTATTTATATTGACATGTGCAATAATGGCATCGGTGGTGCAATATTGGGTGAGTAGGCAACAGATGCCGTCTGGCAAAAGTGAGAAGAAAAAGAAGTTCCGTGATATTTTGAGGGATGCAAAGAATGGTAAAGAAATAGACGACGCGGATATTAGTAGTATGACTACTGGGCAGATGTCGATGATGATGCCAATAATGATGTTTATTATTATGTTTAATTTGAATGGGGCGTTGGCGTTTTATTACTTCCTAAGTAATATTATTACGGTGATACAGCAAAAGGTTGTATTGAAAAAGGTAGATACGGAAATTGATGCCGTTACGGATAAAGCAGTTTTGAAAGAACTTAGAAATATAAAAGAAGCCGAAGTGGTAAAAAATAAAAAAACAGGAACAAAAATAACTAGAATCTCCGCGAAAGATATTAAAAAGAAAAGGAGATAATAAATGAATAAAGATGAATCAATTAGATTTGCGGCAAGATACCTAGAAGATCTGCTGAGCTTTTTTGGGATTAATGTGGCGGTGACTTCTACGATTGATGACGAAGTGATACAGCTTTCGGTGCCGTCTACATCGCTAAACTCACTACTAATTGGGCGAAATGCGGATAATTTGAGAGCTTTGCAACATGTGGTATCGATGGCGCTAGTAACTAATGGGGCGGAAATAACGCGGGTGAATGTGGATGTGGCGAGCTATAAGCAACACAGAGCAGAAAGAATTGCAGAGAAGGCAGAAGGATGGATAAGAAAGGTGCGTGAAACCGGGCAACCGATGACGATAGACCTAAATGCGGCGGATAGAAGAGTGGTGCATAAAGTAGCGGGGGATTATTCGGATATTGAGACGCATTCGGAAGGGGAAGGGCGAGAGCGGAAGCTAATTATTTCTAAAGTGCAAGAATCATAAAAATAAAATTTCTCAACGATAAAAAATATACCAAGAGTGTATAATTCATTATATTTCGGGAGCTTCGCTTTTGTGTAATAGAAATTTTACACAAAAGCTATGCCGTACGGGGCCAAGAATCTGCCTAAAGGCAGATTTTGTCTTTATATCCTTCAATATTAATGAATTATACTATTGGGCCGGATCTGGTATAAATTGCATTATGCTATTGTTGGGAACTATTCCGTTACCTTATTAATTACCAATATAAAGTCGTAATCAGGGGAGATGTTGGCGGGGAGGGTGTCGGCGGGTTGAGAGGAGCCGTATTTTTCTTCGAGTAATTTTTTGGTGCCGGGGGCAGTGTTGGTGAGGGTGTAAAGAATATAATCTGTGGTATATTCGCCTTCGGGGGCGTCGTCGGTATAAATATTGTCATAGCCGGCCTCTTCGAGGGCTTCTTTTTCGGTAGCGGCAAGACCTGGGGTTTCGGTGGCGTTTAAGACTAAGATAGTGTAATCTTCGTAAGAGCGTGGGTCGTTAGAGAACATTTTGGCGACATATTCTTGGATAGCATAATAATTGCCAACTCCGGCGGAAGGTATAACGTATGAAATACCATTAATATTACTGGTGGTAACGAGCTGTTCTGGCTCAATGAGAGATATTTGGCGCATAGCGTCAAAATCAAAACTAGAGGCAAGGTGGGCGAGGGTCTTCATTTCGTCAATTGAAAAATTAGTGCGGAGATTATCACCTAGGGTGGAGGCGAGACTTAGCAGATCTGTAATAGATAAATCTTTTTCAAAAACTTTGTTTTTAATGCCGATGAGGATTTTTTGTTGAGAAGCACCACGAGAGAAGTCGCCGCTGGCAGTGCCATGACGGGCACGAGCGAGGCCGAGAGCTTGCCCACCATCAATAGTGTATTCGACTCCAGCTTCAAAGACGGCTTGAGTATAGTAATAGTCTGCGATATCTTCGTCTAGGGTAATATTGATGCCGCCGAGAGTATCGACGATTTGGATAAGAGAACCCCAGTTGAGGTGAGCGTAATATTGGAAATCGATACCTAAGATATCGCCAACTTCCGCCATGAGAGCTTCGGCGCCAGCTTGCTCGTTGTCACCATCCATATTGTTGCACCAGTAAACTTCGTTGATTTTGCCGGTGGCGGTACAGGTAGGGGAAGCTTTGAGGTCGCGTGGAAGGGAAAGCATGGCGGTGTCGCCAGTTTCTTGATTT
The DNA here is from genome assembly GCA_964407015.1 of uncultured Candidatus Saccharibacteria bacterium. Classification (GTDB taxonomy): domain Bacteria; phylum Patescibacteriota; class Saccharimonadia; order Saccharimonadales; family Saccharimonadaceae; genus Nanosyncoccus. The sequence goes on along the minus strand of CAYOTX010000006.1, from coordinate 23,383 downwards.
AGACTAATAACCATAATAGAGTCGGTGAGCTGGGCGCCGTCGTGGGTGCCGTTACCTTCTTCGCCTTCCATGTTGTAGCCGCTGGTACCGAAGGCGAGGATGTTAGTACGGCCGTTTTCGTCGGTTTTGAGTGGCTCGTAAGTTTCGGTGAAAAGATCAAAAATGTTACCCTGGCCACCGGTGATTTTAGCGATAATGTCGTTACCCCAGATAATGAACCAAATTACGGCGCCAATAAGAAGAAAAACTATAACCAGGGTAGTCCAGGTAATGATTTTGCGTTTTTTAGATATAGGTTTTTTATGTTTTTTGGATTTTTTGGTGGGATTTGGGGTGGTAGGGTCTTTGGCGGCTTTTAGTTCGCCACTTTTTTCGTCGAAATCAAAGACTTGGGTGGGTTTGAGGAAATCTTCGGTGATAGCAGTAGAAGATTCAGGGGGAGTGGATTTAGATGTAGGGGCTTTTTCTTCCTGGATAGGGATTTTGACTGGTTTGGTGGGCTTTGGTATAGACTTAGTAGACTGAGGGGCGGATTTTTTAGCAACTGGTTTTTTGGATGCTTTAGAGGAAGAAGTCGCTTTTTTGGAGCGACGAGGAACTAGTCCATCAATTGATTTATTTTTATCCATTGTTTATAATTATAGCATAATGGCGGTTAAACTTACAAAAAAACAATTAGCGGTTTTGGACTTTTTGCAGGATTTTACAGAGGAGAATGGGTATTCACCGTCTTATCGGGAGATTATGGCGGGGTTAGGATTGTCTAGTGTATCGGCGGTGGCGGAGCATGTGGAAAACTTGGTGGAAAAAGGCGTACTTAAGAAGGTGCCAGGAGCGGCGAGGTCGCTAGAAGTATTAGACTATAAACACGAAGAAACAGTAGGATTGTTTAAAGCGCGAATGGTAGACTGTACAGAGGAAGAGAAGAAAGTTTTGACGCAGGCGGCAGAAATACTAGGGATTGATCTAGAATAATTTTTGAGGATCTTCAGGGGTTTACAAGATTAGAAAAAGTGCTTATAATTATGATAGGAGAATTGTAATTTATGGCACAAAAACGAAAAAGTCAGAAAAAGCGGCTGTATGTAGTGTTGTTTTTGGTGCTTTTTGTAGCGGCTGGAGTAGTGGCGTATTTGGTATGGGACGGATATTTTAAAAATAAACCAAAGGAGGATAATACAGAAGCCGAGACTAGCGTTGAAGAAGAGGTGATGGATGAAGGTGGAAAGGGGCAAGTATATGACGAAGAAGAAATTGCAGAAAAAGAAAAAGTAGTGCAATATGAGGGTGTAAACCCGAATAAACAAGAGGAGCTGACTGGTGTAGTGACGTATGCCGGGGTGAATGGTGATAAATTGATGGTACGGGTGAATATAGATCAATATTTGGGTGACGGTGGTTGCGAATTAAGTTTACTAAAAAATGGTAATAGTGTATATACGGATTTGGCGGGAATTGTAGGCACAGCGACTACAGCGACCTGTGAAGGATTTGATGTGCCGACGAATGGGTTAGGTTCTGGAAATTATCAGATTGTAATAAAAATAAGTTCTGGTGAAAAAACTGGGACGATAAATGGGGAGGCGAATATATGAAAATAAATAGAAGAAATAAAAGAGTATGGCTGGCGGCATTGGGGGTGTTTGTAGCGGTGTTTTTGTTTACATTTTTGACGGCGAAATTTAAAGGTGACGAAGATGTAGATGCGGCAAATTTAGCGAATTTTGATGCGGGGTATATAATGTCGGATTACCAAATGGGGAATTATAATTCAATGAGTGAGGCGGATATTCAGAGGTTTTTGACTGCAAAGAATCCATGCAATAATACAGATTATAATTCTTATGTTAGTATGACGAATCGGTACCCAGGATATAGTTGGCACTGGGCGAATGGACATTTTATTTGTATATCCGAGGAGAGGTTTGGTGATGGTGAAGTGATAGGGAGTGGAGATACGGCGGCGCACATTATTTGGCAGGCAGCGCAAGATTATCGGATAAACCCACAGGTGCTAATAGTGCTTTTACAAAAAGAGCAGGGGTTGATTACGGATACTTTTCCACATAATAGGCAATATAGAGCGGCGACTGGGTATGGGTGTCCAGATACGGCGGCATGTTCTTCACAGTATTATGGTTTTAAAAATCAGGTAAGAAAAGCAGCGGCGATGTTTCGTACGGTATTGGACGGGGGGTGGACGAACTATCCATTAGGCTGGAATTATGTGCAATATAATCCTAATTCTGCGTGTGGTGGAAGTTGGATAAATATACGGTCGCTCGCGACATCGGCGCTGTACCGGTACACGCCATATCAGCCGAATGCGTCGGCGCTAGCGGCGGGGTATGGTACTGGAGATACGTGTGGTGCATATGGAAATAGGAATTTTTATAATTATTTTGAGGATTGGTTTGGGGGGATAACGTCAACACAAAATAGTACTAGAATTGTAGAGGGGGAGTATTATATACAACCAGTGGAGGATAGTTCTTTAGTGTTGAGTATGATTAATGGAGAAAGTAGAGACGGTGCTAATGTGTCTTTGCGTTATAAAGATGATGTGATGAACTACGGATGGAAAGTGATATATAATAGTGCAACTAGTGATTACAGTATAATAGATGTAAGATCTGGTAAATCATTGGATGTGTACAATGCGGAGATAAAAGATGGTACTAATGTTCAGTTATGGACGAATAATGATACTTGTGCGCAGAGGTGGAAGATCATAAGAATAGATGGTGATAGGGTCAAAATTCTGTCAGCGTGTTCGTATAAAGCCTTAGATGTTTCTGCTGGTTTTATAAAAGATGGGAATAATATACAGATATGGGCAGATAATGACACTAATGCACAGAGGTGGAGATTTGTGCCAGTAAGCAATATTCAAGAGGGGATGTATCATATCGCTTCAAGCATAGATGATAGTAAAATGATTGATATTAGTGGTGGGTCGCAAGTAGCGAAAGATGGAACGAATGTGCATTTATGGAAGCAGAATTACACTGCGGCCCAACAGTGGTACATATCTAAGGACTCAGATGGGTATTATATGATTAAAAATTTGCAAAGTGGGAAATATTTGGATGTTGCCGGTGCGGGAGTAAAGAATGGTACCAATATGCAGGTGTGGACAGGTAATAATACTTGTGCGCAAAAGTGGAGGATTATGCGAAAGGGGGATTATTATGAATTCATTTCGGCATGCTCTATGAAAGTACTAGATTTAAAAGATTCTGATGTTACTCCTGGTACTAATATACAGTTGCATGGTGCAAATGATATGAATGCGCAAAAATGGGTTTTGAAGTCTATTAACAAGATAAATGATGGCGACTACAATGTTGTTTCTATGGTGTCTGGCGGAAAAGTTGTAGATATAGCTGGTAATCAAAAAGGTGATGGTGTTAATGTGCAGATATATGAGAATAATGGGACGTCCGCTCAGAAGTGGCGGATAACATATAATAAATCTGATGGTTATTATACTATATATAATAAAGGAGTAGAAAAGGCTTTAGATGTACGGTGGGGTGCTAGAAAGAATGGTACCAATGTACAAATGTGGGAGAAAAATACTACTTGTGCGCAAAAGTGGCTAATAGAAGATACTGGTAATGGATTTGGAATAAGTTCAGCATGTTCTGGGTTGATGCTTGATGTTGCGGGCGGTAAAAATATTAATGGTACGAATATACAATTGTATGAGCCTAATGATACAAATGCTCAGAGGTGGATACTAAGATAGAGTACTTTGTGATATAATATTGGGTATGTTGAAGAAGAGATTATTGTCAATTGTGATTCCGGTACATAATGAAGAGGCGTGTATACGAGGTTTTTTGGAGGATGAACTGTTACCTGTTGTTAAAAAAATCGATGAGTATGATATACAATTAGTTTTAGTTAACGATGGCTCTCGTGATGATACTTTGTATATATTAAAGAAATTTGCAAAGCAGCGAGGCGATAAAGTAAGATTATTGTCGTTATCTCGTAATTTTGGGAAAGAAGCAGCGTTGGCTGCTGGGATGAGATATGCGGATGGTGACGCAATTTTAACTATGGATGCCGACGGACAGCAGCCCCCTAAGTTGATACCAAAGTTTATAAAGAAGTGGGAGGGGGGAGCAAAGGTTGTAACTGGCGTAAGAGATAAATTTACGAAACACGGTCTTTTGCAAAGGGTTGGATCGAAATTGTTTTATAAATTGTTAAGAATGATGGGTAATAAATATACGGTTCCGGGGTCTACCGATTATAGAATAATAGATAGGGAGGTGGTGGATGAGTATAATAAATTGTCGGAGCATAATAGAATAACGCGAGGATTAGTGGATTGGCTAGGCTATAAACAAGAGTATATAGAGTATACTTATGGGGCGCGTATGGCTGGAAAACCCTCATATAATTTGAAGAAACTTTTCCATTTAGCTGTAGATAGTTTTATTTCTATGTCGACTACCCCACTGGTTGTTTTTGGGTATATTGGCATATTTATTACTATGATTTCGTTTATGTTGGGCGTTTTTGTAATAGTGAACCAATACATATTGGGTGATCCTTTACAGTTGTACTGGAACGGTGCGGTGCAAATGTCAATTTTTATCTCTTTCTTGGTCGGCTTGGTCTTAATATCTCAAGCTATCACTGCTTTGTATATATCACATATTCATGCGGAAACTCAAGGTAGACCGTTATATGTTATTGATAGAAAGGAATCTTGTAATTTAGGTGAGCAAACAAATGATGTTTATGAAGGCAGCAAAAAGGTTAGCTGATTGCGTTAAGAGGAATAAACAACGTTGTTTATCTTATGCGTGTATTGCTTTGGTGGCTTTGTTTGGGTTGTCGGTATTTTTTTCTTCTGGGTATCCAAGCGGAGACGATGTGGGATATCATGCGGCTTCCGTGATGGGCATGGTAGATAATAATGTTTTTGATATTTTAACTGGTAAAATTAATGGTTATATAGCGAATGATCTTGGCTATGGTGGAGGAATTTTTTATCCGCCGTTGACACATATTGCAACGACGTTGATTTATAAAATAGTAAGAATGTTTGGGCTTGATGTGTTTTTTGCATTTAAGATTTTTTATTTTTTTGTATTGTTTTTTGCAGGAATATTTATGTATGAATTGATTAGATTAATAACAAGGCACGAGAAAGCAGCATTGTTTAGTGGTTTGTTTTATATTACTTTTCCGTATGTGCTGTCGGACATTTTGATACGTAGTGCAATGGCTGAGAGTGCTATTTTTGTATTTATGCCGGTAGTATTGATGGGAGTGTATTATTTGCTACATGATGATTACAAGAAGTTTTTACTGTGTTTTGTGATTGGTGGTGTAGGGATGGTGCACTCACATTTGGTTTTGACGATGTTCTTTACTGTCGTTTGTGTAATCGGTTTTTTGCCGAGAATTAAGGTTTTTCTTAAGAAAAGGAGAATATTGTATTTCTGTATAGGATGTATAGTGATAATGTTGCTAAGCTTACCTTTTTTATTGCCCATGTTGCAAAATAAATTAAATGTAGACTATCGTGTTTTTGAGCCAGGTTTTATGTCATCATTGAAGACTGTTCAAGAGTGGAGATTGTCTCTAGACACACTTTTTTCGTTTGATCGTCCCATGAAGACTGTGGCTGGGTTCATGAATATTTTTGGGCTATGTATTATTATTTATGCAATTGTGCGTTATCGGAAGATAAAGACAAGAGATAACGTTATTTTTCTGTGGTTTGCTATTGTGGTGAGTATATTGTGTATGCTTTGTACGACGACCCTGTTTTCTTGGTCAAAGCTACCGTCAGTGTTTTTGATGATACAGTTTCCATGGAGGTTATGTTCGTTCGTGGCGTTTTCTTCGGCGATTCTGTTGGGTTTTTCGTTGCAATATTTGGATCGTGAAGTGGGCGAGAGTAGGGATATGTTATATATTTTGGTTGGTGTAGCTTGCTGTTTTAGCGTCTTCCGAATTAACAATTTGGTGCATCCTGCTCAGGACTTAGATCAAGGTCAATTGGCTTATTATCCCGCCCTCGATTATTTACCAACTGTTACGCCAAGCAGTTTAGAGTATATAAATACACATACGAGAATGCCTATACCCAATGATGGAGATGTGCAGATATCTAATGTTTATAGCAAAACACCAGATATGAGTTTTGATGTGGTGGGCGTTTCTAATGAAACAAAGATTGTGCTTCCCAGGTTATATTATTTGGGCTATATTGTAGAAGCACGTTATAAAGATGGAACAGTAGAAAAATTATCATATAGTATGTCTGAAGATGGTTTTATCGAGTTGTCTTTGAATTGTGATGCATATGTATTGGTGAGCTATTCTGGGACCGAGGTACAGAAAGTTTCTTATATGATAGCTGGCGCAACCTTGATTGGCTTGGTTTTTGCGTGGAAGGTTTTAGGGCGACGAGAAGCTAATGACGGGTAAAATGTAGTGATTGCAGATTGAGATCAGAACGATAATTATTTATCTTTTATCTTATAAAGATAATAATCGCCTTGTTTGTTGGTGAGGTCATAGTGAGATTTTAAAACATCATCTATAACTATTGGATTTTTGTCAGTTAAAATCCAAGTTACATTACCATTGCTGAAAGTATCATATATTTCTTCTTTGATTTTTGCGCTAAATTTGCTATGCCAATCTTGAATGGAGAAGAATTTATAATACGGGGTTAAGTTTTGCCGTAGGTAAATATCTTTTAGGCTATTACCGCCGTAGGCTATAAAACTATCTTTATCTATTTCCGGGATAGAATTAATTAATGCTTCAATATCTTGACTAGTATTTGGTTTTTGATTGTAATTGCGATATCCATTTGGGATAGAGATTAATATATTCTGTATTTGATTAAAACAGATGATAGCTATAAATGATAGTATAAAAGTTTGAAATATTTGCGATTCGTTGCTTTTTTTCGTCAACAGTAATTCATTTAATACTAAAACTATTTGTGGGACAGTAATCATTTCATACTGTGCAAAAGATGCGCCCATACAAAACCAGATTACTTCTATTGTCCCGCATACAATGAGAAAGATACTATATAAATGTTCTCTTCGTTTCCATGCTAGATAGCCAGCTAATAACATTGTATATGATGGGAATAAAATTATACTCATATTTGCAAAAGTTTCGCCATTGCTATGCAACAGCCAGCTGGCCATATTGGTTGCATATTCACTGTTGTATCCAATAGTACAGTAGAAGAAGTCCCCTAAAGAATTATTTATGGCAAAATAAATAATAAATGGTAGTACTACGGCTATAGTTCCGCCTATACAGCAAGCAATATTTTGGAGTAAGTTTTTCCATTGCTTTTTGCATAGTAGAAATATGCCAATTATTAGCGTTCCTATTCCTATAGGGAGCGCATTTGTCGCCTGCGACATTAGGCAGACCCCAAAACAGAGTCCATAAACCATAGCCCAGAATAAAGAATGCTCTATTATTTTGTGTTTTTTGTGATAAATAAAATATTTAGTCAGGCCATAGAACGATAGTGCGATGAAAGGGAGACAATATTCTTCTGTCATATTCCCATCGGTATAGCATAAACTTAAGAATATTAGAGTTAGTATGACTCCAATGACACCGTAGTATGGTTTAGTGCTTGCCAATTTGCATATTTTGAATATCGTAATTAGCGTTGCGAAAATACAGATTGCTTGGATTAGTGCTACGCCAAATCTGTTGCCAGTCAATGTATAACCAATGGCGTTGGCTAAGAAAATTATTGGACCCTTATGATCGAATGCGTCTCTATATGGAATTCCTCCGTTTGCCCAAATTTTTCCAATAGTTTGGAATTGAGCAGAATCCCCACCGTAGTATTCGCTGTATAGTGGAGAAGTGCTGAAAGATAAAAATAGTACAAAAAGGGTTGCGATTATTGCGCTAAACACTACTTCAAAAACTAGTACTCGATTAATTTTTTTTAGTTTAATCATGTAATTTATTTTATTATATTTGTACTATATTAGATATATTTTATTCTGTCAATGATTTTGTGATGATATTGACCCTAACATTATGATATAATCATGATATGAAGAGTAATAGCGTGAAGGTGTCGGTGTTGGTGCCGATATATAATGTAGAAGAATTCTTATCAGAGTGTCTAGATAGTTTGGTCAGTCAGACGCTGAAGGAAATTGAAATAATATGTATAAATGATGGTTCGAAAGATGATTCGCTAAAAATAATAAAAGAGTATGTATCTAAAGATAAGAGAATAAAAATAATTGATAAGAAAAATTCTGGATATGGCGACTCCATGAATCAAGGTTTGAAAAAGGCCACGGGTGAGTATATTGGGATTGTAGAGTCGGATGACTTTATAGACAGGGATGCTTTTGAGAAACTTTACAAAATAGCAAAAGATAAAAATGTAGAAGTTGTAAAAAGTAATTATTATGAATACTTTGGTGATACTAAGAGAGATAAGGCTGTGAGCAACATGTTCCCAGTGGATGAGATTAGCGAGGTGATAGATCCTAGGGAGAAGCGTGGGATTTTTTATCAGCCACCATGTATTTGGGCGGCGATTTATAAAAGAGAGTTTTTAAAAAAGAACAAAATAGATTTCTTGCCAACGCCAGGGGCATCCTATCAGGATACGGGGTTTAATTTTAAAGTGTGGGCTTCGGCCAGGAGGGCGTATTTCGTAAAGAGACCGTTTTTGCATTATCGGCAAGATAATTCTAATTCTTCAGTAAAAGATGCGGGAAAAATTTATTGCGTAAAGGAAGAGTATGATGATATAGAGAGATTTTTGGTGGAGAATGATTTGCTGGAAGAGTTAGGTGCACTGATGACTACCTGCAGATTTGGTGGGTATGTTTGGAATTTGCATAGGCTTAAATTTGGTGCAGCGATGGAATTTGCTGGCGTGGTGAAGAAAGATTATAAAAAAGCTAAAGAGGCGGGCTATTTGGATCCAGAGAAGCTTGATGGGGTGGGTAAATATAATTCTAGATTGATGGCAATAAAGCACCCCAAGATATATGTGTTCCTAAGACCGTTGCATGATTTGAGGAATACGGTAAAGCCTGCAGTTTCAAAGGCGGCAAGAGTTATTTCTCCAAGATATAGGCAGCGTATAGAGGCTATTGAAAAGGTGGGTAAATTGCATGAAATACATGGAGAATTGTCAGCTAAAGTATCTGATGTGGAATGTAAGATTGAGGAGGAAGATGAAGAAAGTTAGTATTATTGTTCCAGTGTATAATGTAGAAAAATATTTGGCGCCTTGTTTGGAAAGTTTGACGCATCAGACATTGAAAGAAATAGAAATAATTTGTGTAGATGACGGGTCCACCGATGGTTCTGCAGAGATATTGGAAGAGTATAAAAAGAAAGACCCAAGATTTAAAATAATTAGCCAAAAGAATAGTGGGAGGTCTGTGGCGAGAAATGTGGGTTTGAGAGAAGCAGTTTCGCCATATATAATGTTTTGTGATGCAGATGATAAGTTTGATGAGTATATGTGTGAAAAAATGGTAAGAGTAATGGAGCAATACGGAACAGATCTTGGGGCTTGTGGTATGGCGATAGAATATGAAGCGCATTCCGAGATAAAAGAGAGTGACGAAAATTATTACCGATTGCATTTTTCTGGGAGAACTTTTATAGACGATAATGTAATACGAAAGACGGATGATTCAGTTTGTAATAAAATTTTTCGTAGGGATTTGATAGAAAAATATCAACTGGAATTTCCAGAGAAATTAAATAATGAGGATTATTATTTTTGCAATGCCTACATGAGCATATCAAAAACGTGTTATTTTTTAAATCGTAAATTGTATAAGTATATTAGGCATGAAGGTTCTATAATGTCGGATAATTTTGATAAGAATATTTATTCGCCGGACCATCTGCTGGTAGCAAAGAAATTGTTTAGTTTTTATAAGAAAAATGATTATATTACGAAGCATGCTGATTTGTTCTGGATACAATTCACAGAGAGTTTTTGGTTCTCATATAATCATTCGGCGAGGAAATACCGTAGTAAGGTTCACAAGATAGCGAAGGAGTTTATATTGAAATATTATGGTAAATATACTCCTGCAAGCAAAAAGGTGAGGAGCTCTACTAATATAATTCTACATTATAATGTTTTCTACAAAATGGGGAATTTCGTAAAAAACGTGGCAAAGAGTTTTTATTTAAAAGTAAACTTTGCTTATAGGCAACAAGAATATATTAATGCCCACCTAGACGATTTATATGAAAAATTTGCTGATTTAGCGGATAGGTTGGATAGCTTGATAAAGGAGGAATAAAAAATGCAATTGCAGTATTTAATAGTAGGGGCGGGAATATTTGGCGCGACGGTGGCAGAGAGGCTGGCGAGCGCTGGTAAAAAGGTATTAGTCATTGATCGGCGAGATCATTTGGCAGGGAATATTTATTCTTATACGGATCCAGAAACTAGGATTGAAGTGCATAAATATGGATCACATATTTTTCACACTGAGATGGATGAGGTGTGGGATTATATAACGAAATTTACAGAGTTTAATGATTATGTGCATACGGTAAATACGAGGCATGAGGGTAAGTTATATCCTATGCCTATTAATTTGGATACGATTAATTTACTGTATGGAACTGATATGAGTGCAGAAGAAGCTGAGAAATTTGTAGACGAAGAGGCTAAAAGAGATGTTGAAAGATTGGGAATAAAAGAGCCGCGCAACTTTGAAGAAAAAGGGATTAGCTTGGTAGGTGAAAAACTATACGATGCGTTTTTGAAGAACTATACAGAAAAGCAGTGGAATACATCAGCGAAAAATCTGTCGGCGGAGATTTTGAAGCGTATCCCGGTGAGATTTTCGCATGACAATAGATATTTTATGACCGCAAAGCACCAAGGTATCCCAGTAGAAGGATATACTCGGATGGTAGAAAAAATGTTGAATAATGAGAATGTTGATGTGAAGTTGGGGGTGGATTTTAAAGATATCAAAGATGATTTGCCTAAAGAAGTAAAGATTATATATTGTGGTCAGGTGGACGAGCTGCTTGATTATGAGTTGGGAGTGTTGCCATGGCGGTCATTGAGATTTAAAGAGGAGAAAACTGAGAATAGCCTCGGTGAAGCAGTGATAAATGAGGCGGATAAAAATGTGCCCTATACGAGAGCTCATGATTATAAATATTATCAAATCAATCAGCCAGAAGTGGTTAATCAAAAAAAATCGATTGTGGCTAGAGAATATCCAGCAGATTTTACTAAGGGTGAGGAAGCATATTATCCTGTAAACAACGAAGAATCGGCAAAATTATATGAGGAGTATGTGAAGCTAGCAAAAGAGCGATACTCGAATTTGACTTTAGGTGGTAGGCTTGGGGCTTATCAATATTGGGATATGGATAAAGCAATAAAGAACGCTTTGGATTTGGTGGAAAGATTATAATTATTTACCTATTAGGATTGGGGCTTGCTTTTTAATGAATGACGAGATTGGCATACATACTATTAGTGCAAAGATTAAATAAACTGGGATAATAATATAATTTGAAATATGTGCGACTGGGATTAGTATAAAAACATCATTGATTAATATTAGTGGATATTTGTGCAAAATAAAAATTAACATAGTGTCAGAGCCGATTTTTTGCATTAGCTTTGATAGTTTTGTAGTATATTTTGCAATTATAATAGATAACGAAACGCTCATAATAATACCTGAGAATGCAGAAATGAAAAAGTAAAGATAATTGCCGTAGTGATTTTTCGCCATTAATACGCAGTTTGCATCATTATGTAACCCGAAATAGGTGACAGCAGAAAGAAAGAGAAGGATTAGTAATAAATGAAAAAAGATTGATGATTTTGATTGTCGATCTTTTTTGTAGGTTTGGAACATATAACCTGATAGCATAAAAATGGCAGCCATTGGTACTATGTCTAAGCCAAGAGGTAAATTATGGCCATTTAAAAAGATTTTGAATGGTTGATTGAGGAGGAATTAATGAGACTATTAATAAGAGAAATACGACCAAGAATGGTAGATACTTTTGTAAGTTATTTTTGTGAGTATAATATAAAATGATATCTAGAAAGATTATAGTAAAAAATAGTACTGGAAGGAACCAGAGAGAACTATTGCTGACTGAGGCTATTGATTGGTGTGTGCCGTAGAGAATTTTTGGTATGGTTTGTAGCGAGATATTTGGTAGTGCTAGGACTATACCCCAAATTAAATATGGTAAATAAATGCGAGTGCAGCGCTTTTTAAAATTCGCTTTGAGGTTTAGGTTGGAATAATTCGTGAAGTAAGGGGACGTTCCGGATACGAAAAAGAATAAAGTATTGAGTTCTTTTTTGGCTTGACATGTTAAAGTTCTTTTTCAGATATTTTTTGGATGATATCTCTCATTTTGGTGCTGGAAATTCCTTTTGTTCTAGGAAAGAAGACTATTTTGACGCCAAGAGGTTCAAGTTGCTCTGAATATTTGTTCCATCTTGGTGTGTTTTTCCAGTCGGATCCTGCAAAAAGTTTATTAAAGTGATATTTTTTCCATGTGGCTAATCGATCGCTATCGTTTTGGGGAATTACTTTGTCGACATATTTGCAGGCTTCTACTATGGCTGACCTTTCCTGAAAGGAAAAAACTGGTTTTCTCTTTTTTTGTTCAATAATTCGCTCGTCGGTATTTACTCCTACTATTAGATAGTCGCAATTAGCTTTTGCTCGTTTAAGTAAATTTAGGTGGCCGATATGGAACATGTCCCAAGCGCCAGAAACATATCCTATTATCATGTTATTTCTCCAGCATATTGATTTTGCCCTCTACTATTGAATGTAAAATGCGAATAGTATTATTATTTAAACGCGATTGAATATCACTGTGCTTAGGTTTGAAGCTTGGTGGCCAGGCCATGTAGTCGTGATAATATTGCCTAAGTATTGAATCTGGTTGATTAGGTATAGGCATTGTTTCTCCTTCGAATGAGCAATTTCTGAGTGGGTAAACCCAATCGTAATCTTGTACTGATCTAACTGGGCGAATAGAGCTTTTTTCGATACCATGATAGATAGCGGGATGAATTTTTGCAGCTTTGGCTTTGGTTATATCGGGACCTAATTGCTCATGCCTTAGCTTTTCTATCTCTGGATAGCTGAGATTGATAATTACGCGTTCCTGTGTTTTTAGTTTGTTCCAATCAAATTTTATGTTGTTGTTGTGGATATCGATGAGTTTTTTGCCGATGATAGCTCGCTCTTTTTCGTCTTTCATGGGTTGTTTGTAAAAGTCGGATGGAAAAATATCAATTTGAACCGGAGTGTTTCCGTAGTAAATCCTAATGATTTCACTGTGCACATATGATAATTTGGTGCCTTTTAGTTCTTTATCTAATATTTTGAGAAGCTGGTTATAATCTTCGCGAATCATCATGATGTCAATATCGTCATCCCATGGGATATAACCTTGATGACGAACTGCACCTAAAAGGGAACCAAAGTTTAAGTAAAAATCTAGACGATTTTTTTTGCAGATTTGTTTAATAATGAGCAAGAGTTTTAAATTGGCAAGTTGAATAAGGCGGGTGTTTCCTACTGCTTTTGGGGCCTTTCTGATGTCCATATTGGCCATGAGTAATTCTTTCAGGTATTCATTTTCTGTTTGCAGAATAGATAGATTTTGTTCGAGTTGATTGATTTTATTTGATACATTTAAGAGTGATTCTTGTGTCTGGAGTAATAGACTAATGTTTGAGTTTATTTGGTTGAGTTGCCTTGATATATCGTCGATTCTTAGGATTTTGTCGTAACTTTTTTTGGCGATATTTATTGGGTTTTTCATATTAACTCCATAAGTTTTTATAAGCTTTGGCGACGGTTTTAGGATTACCATCTAAAGTGATTTTGCCGTTTTCGATAAGAATGGCTCGATCGCAGAATTTAGTTACATTCTCCATAGAATGAGTGACTAGAATGACTGTTTGGTTGCCATGAAGAGAGGCGAAATAATCGTTGCATTTTTGCTGGAAGGCTGCATCGCCTACCGCAAGGACTTCGTCCAGTAGCAGAATGTCACCTTTGGCGCGGATGGCAATGGAGAAGGCAAGACGAACTTGCATGCCGCTAGAATAATTTTTGAGTTTTTGATCTTGGAAATTTTTGAGTTCGGCAAACTTCCAGATTTCGTCGTACATGTCGTCAATTTCCTTATTGGAAAAGCCAAGCATCGCGCCATTTAGGTAGACATTTTCACGACCAGTGAGCTCTGGATTGAACCCTACGCCAAGTTCAATGAATGGAATGAGGGTGCCGTCTATGATAATTTCGCCTTTTTGGGGATAATATATTCCTGCGAGGGTTTTTAGAAGGGTGGATTTGCCAGAGCCATTGCGGCCAACAATGCCGACAAACTCGCCTTTTTTGATGTTGAAGTCTAGGCCGTTGAGTACTTTCTGTTCTTTGAAGCCTTTGATGCCTCGCAGGCGATTAAAGAAGGCTTGCTTTAGGCCAAAGGCTTTTTCGGTGGGGAGTTTGAAACTTTTGTGAAGATTCGAGACATTAATAGCGATATCGCCATCGGTAATAATTTCTTTACGAGTGCCGATTTCATGTTTGGGCATGTTAGATTTCCTCCGCGAAGAATTTTGATTTTTTTCTGAAGTAGATTGCGGCAAATATTAAAATTATAACAATAAGAATAATTGGCAATAATTGGATGAATTGGTTGCCAATATAATTCCAGGTAGTGATGGTCTCCGTAGTGATAAGATTGTGACGAATGTCTTGGATGGCTTGAGCTATAGGATTTAACAGTATGATTTTGGCGGCAGTAGTGCTGGATTCTGCTACTAGTGCAATAGGATAAATGATAGGGACAGCATAGAACAGAGCTTGAATGCAGACATCCCAAATAGAAGTAATATCGCGGTATTTAACATTAATAGCGCCAAGAAGGAAAGATATACCTAGAGATAATGCATATAGTTCTAATAGTGAGAGTGGCACAAGTAGCCAAGTCCAGCTGGGTTCCACTCCGTTGATGAGCGCGAAAATGACTACTACTACTAAGTTGATAAGCATATTGATAACTGCGGTGAGGGTGGCCGACACGACAACTATGTATTTAGGAAAGCTAATTTTGCGGATAAGGTCGCCTCTGGTTACCATGGCTTGGATGCCTTGCGAAGTGCATTCCGTAAAGAAGCTCCACATAGTGGTACCAGCTAGTAAATATACTGGATAGTGTGGAATATCGCCACCGAATTTAAGAAGTTTAGCAAATACAACATAAAGAATAGCAAACATCATGAGTGGGCGAAGAAGTGCCCAAAGGTAACCGAGAACAGAACCTTGATAGCGTAATTTGAAGTCGGTTTTGGTAAGTTCGGCTAAGAGGATACGGTTCCTTTTATTTAATACACGAGGTATATTCATATTTTATGATTTTATCATAAAATGCTATAATTGTCATATGAAGAGGATATTAGTAACGGGGGGGACAGGATATATTGGGTCGCATACAATTATTGAACTTTATAAAAAAGGATATGAGATCGATGTATTAGATAATTTGTTTAATTCTAAGATGACGGTACTCGACAAAATAGAAAAAATTACCGGGAGGAAACCGGATTTTTACAAGATTGATCTCTGTGATTATGGTGTAATGGATGGGCTGTTTGCTGAGCGCAAGTATGATTTAGTGATACATTTCGCAGGATTGAAAGCAGTGGGAGAATCCGTAGAAAAACCACTGGAGTATTATGAGAATAATGTGGGTGGAACGATAAACTTATTAAAATGTATGAAAAATAATGGAGTGAAGAAGATAATTTTTTCTTCTTCAGCGACGGTTTATGGTGATCCGGGCGATCCAAAATATGTAGAAACGATGGAAACTGGGAGGGGATTGACGAACCCGTATGGTAAAACTAAATATATGATTGAGGAAATATTAAAAGATTGTGCGGAGGCGGATCCGAATTTGCAAGTTGTGCTACTTCGCTATTTTAATCCAATAGGAAATCATTCGTCTGGGCTTTTGGGTGAGGACCCAAATGGAATCCCGAATAATCTGATGCCAATTATTATGAAGGTGGCAAGGGGCGAGATAAAAGAGTTGTCTATATACGGAGATGATTACCCGACTCCGGATGGAACTTGCCTTCGTGACTACATACATGTGGTAGATCTTGCAAGGGGGCATGTAGCTGCGGTAGATAAAATGAAGCCTGGAGTTTTGATCTATAATTTGGGCTCTGGAAAAACGACTTCGGTATTAGAGATGGTAAAAGCGTTTGAAGATGCGAGTGGGGATAAGTTACCATATAAGATTGCAGAAAGGCGCAATGGGGATTTGGCAGAATTTTATGCCGATCCTTCTAAAGCAAGAGATGAGCTTGGCTGGGAAACGGAATTAACTGTTAGTGACGCGATGAGAGACACTTTAAAGTTTTTGAAAGATGATTAGAACTTAGAATGATTTTCTGGCGCGAGCTTTTGAGCGTTGAAAAGAAATGCGCCAACGGAGTAGGATGACTTTGAGCCAGAATTTTTCTTTTGCGGTAGGGGATTTTCCAGCCCAAGTTTTTAGGTCTTGATAAGATTTTTGCCAATTTGCCCATTTTGTGGCAGACTTATTGACCGTACTGGTCTCTGAACCAAAATTATAGATGTAAAGTGGTTCCAAAATGAATGATATTTTGCAATTGGTTTGTTTAAGATAATCCAAAACAAATTTTGTATCTTCGGCAAAATTTCGCGATGTATCAAAATGTAGTTTTTTTGCAATTGTAGAAATAAAAAGTTTATTATCCACGGAATAAAGACGTCCATCGAGAGCTAGTAGTCGGAGGATATAGGATTTCTTAGTATCGGTTTTTTTGAAGGGACTCGCAGGGGCTAAAAACATATTTTCAGTTTGTTTGGTTTTTAGAAATTTGCGTGAAAATCCACAGACAGTTAGGGATATATCTTTATTTTTTTGGTAAGGGTTTAGTAGTTTTTTGGCAAAACCTGGTCCTATTTCGTCATCGGAATCTACGAAGGCGAGATAGGTGCCGGTGGATTTTGCGATGCCAGTGTTGCGGGCGCCGGAGAGACCTTGGTTTTTTTGATGGGTGAGCTTAATGCGGGAGTCTTTTTTGGCGTAATTTTTGGCGATTTGATAAGAATTATCAGTAGAGCCGTCGTCTACTAGAATAATTTCGAGATTTTGGTAAGTTTGACCGATGACAGAATCTAGACAATATGGAAGATATTTGGCGGCATTGTAAATGGGTATGATGATAGAGATAAGGGGTTTATTATTCATGTAAATATATTATCATAAATGCATGATATAATTAAGGGAAGAGGAGGGATAATGGATAAAGATGAGATTAAAGTTACAACAGGTGAAGCCGTTAATGGCACTAATGACGTCGATGATGGATTGAATGTTTTAAGGGATATGGCAGATAAAATGGGGGAGGAAAGCGAGACGGGTAATGGAACAAATGATGGATCTAGCTCGGTCGAAGTGGAGGTAAAGGATAAAAGTACTGAACAGTTAACTAGCGATATAGAAAAGGCAGAAGGGTACGAAATATATGGGCCGGAGTTGGAAGAAAGGCTGAAGAGAGATGAAGAGACTGCAAGGCTTAATACTCTCGCTATGGAGCAAGACCCAAATAGGGATGGTGCTTTATTGTTGGTATGCGCACAACATCCATTAATGCCGGATGGTAGGCCGGGTAAGGCTTTTACTGCCAGATTAAATGAAGCTATTATGAGATATAGTATGATGAAAAGACAAGGTCAACGCGTAACTATACGTGTACCTGGCGCTGTGCATTTTGGGGATAAAATATCATTGGCAGAAGCTGGTAGAAGATATTTGATTGAGAATGGAATTCCGGAGGAAGATATTTCTGCAGACGGAACAGAAGAAAATGGCACCGATGAAGTAACTTTTGCATACAATATATTTGAGCAAGCACAGCATAAACAGTTCCATATTTGTTGTGGGGAAAATCAGGTTCCTCGTAATAAAATGGCATGTATAGAATTGTTGGGTTTTTGGCCATATTTTCATACCGCTACTGTTCCGGAGGAGACGCCACACGCATTAGGGTTTGAAATAGGAAATCCTAAAGGGGCGTTGAGATTTTTACGTGTGGATAGTGGAGTTGCAGTGGATGATGCCGCTAAGAAAAAACATATAGAGGGATAGAGTAGTTGTTCAGTTCTTTGTGGTTTTTTTGCCAAAAACGAATTTATCGTAGAAGAGGAAGTTAAGAATCATGATAACGATGGAGTTGAGGGCAAAGGCGCCGGTGGTGAGGACAAATTCATAGGTGAAAGGTAAACGTATGGCGTTGGTAATACCATAAGCGAATTTGTAAAGAGGAGTAAAAAGACTAAACAATTGAGTGAAGCCAGGGGCGATAGCAACGGTAAGTATGGCATTCCAGATAAAGAATCTGATAATGGAATGTTTAGTAACTGTGCGTTCTTTCCAAGTGATTTTAGAATGTGCAAAATAGGCGACGATGGTGGTAACTGCAGTGGCGATAAAGTTGGAGAGCCAAATAAGGTCGTTGTTTTTAATGATAAGATTGGATAGAATTGCAAAGAGGACATAATTAAAAACAGTAATCAAAATACCCACAATTAAATAGCGAAGGGCGTGTTTGGAAGTTTTGACGTCTGTTTGGGAGTCTGATGAATTGGATTTTTCTGATTTTTCGGTTTCCATGATTTGATTATAGCATAGGCTGGACTTTTGGGGGGGTTTGGGGTATAATATATGCGTTTATAAGTGAAGGATGTTATGCGCGAAGATGAAAAAATACGGGAAATAGAGGGGAAGATTTTTGGTGATGATAATTATATAAGGGTGCGGGGGGCGCGGCAGAATAACCTGAAAGATATTGATGTAGATATTCCAAGGGATAAGTTGGTGATAATTACGGGATTATCTGGCTCTGGCAAATCGTCTTTGGCGTTTGACACGGTGTATGCAGAGGGGCAGAGGCGGTATGTGGAATCGCTATCTTCGTACGCTAGGATGTTTCTGGGGATTATGGATAAGCCGGATGTGGATTCTATTTCTGGACTATCGCCGGCGATATCGATAGATCAGAAATCTACTTCTAGGAACCCGCGTTCGACGGTAGCGACGGTAACGGAAGTATATGATTATCTACGGCTTCTTTTTGCTAGGGTGGGGGTGCCGCATTGCCCGATTTGCCATAAAAAAGTGAGTAGGCGAACGGTGGATGATATTGTGAATGAAGTGATGAAATTGCCGTTAGGGTCTAAACTAATGCTACTGGCGCCAATTGTAAGCGCTAAGAAGGGTGAGTTTTTGCACATACCGGAACAATATTCAGCGAAAGGGTTTTCGCGGGTGCGGGTGGACGGGATAATTTATGCGCTAGACGAATTTCCTGAATTAAATAAAAATGAACGGCATAATATAGAAATAGTAGTGGATAGATTTGTATTAAATCCAGAGCTAAGAACTCGGATTGCGGGCTCGATAGAGCAGGCGCTAGAGATGGGGCAGGGGATTATCCAACTTCTGAAAATTAATGACCGTACAACAGCGGTGGGGGAGAGCAAGATTATGGCGGATAATACAGAAGTACTAACTTATTCGCAGAGGTATGCTTGCCCGGATCACCCAGATGAATTGATACCAGAATTAACACCGAGGCTATTTAGCTTTAACGCGCCAGAAGGGGCATGTCCGACTTGTACGGGGCTGGGGTCGAGAATGGAGATAGATCCAGGGCTGGTATTTAATAATAATCTTACGATTGCGGAAGGCGGAATTCGGCCGTTTAATAGAGTGGGGCAGGATTCGTGGTGGTTGAAACGGCTGATGGCGGTGGGGGTGAAACATAATTTTAATTTATATACGCCGATAGGGGAATTATCGGAAGAAGTGCGACAGTTGATTTTGTATGGTACGGGCGATGAGAAATATGAGATGAAGGTGTCGGGAAGCGGGCGGTTTGCCGATGGTACGGTGTACCAGACGACTTATGAAGGGGTGATTCCGACATTAGAACGGCGTTATAACGATCCGAAAATCTCGGAATTTATGAAGCATGATATCGAAAGGTTTATGCGGGTGAGAGAGTGCCAGACTTGCCATGGGGCGAGATTAAAGCCGGCGGTGCTAGCGGCGACAATCCACGATTTGAATATTGTGGATATCTGCAATTTGGATGTAGATGCGACGCTGGAAGTTTTGTCGCAGGATTTGGGATTTGATGAATCGGAAGAAATGATTGCAAAGCCGATTTTGAAGGAAATTCGTGAGCGGGTGAAGTTTATGCAAGATGTGGGATTGGGATATTTGGAGTTAGGGCGGGCGGCGAATACGCTATCCGGTGGGGAGGCGCAGAGGATACGGCTGGCTACGCAGATAGGGTCGGGGCTGCAGGGGGTGCTGTATGTGCTGGATGAGCCATCGATTGGTTTACACCAAAGGGATAACGATAAACTGATTGCGACCTTGAAGCATTTGAGGGATTTAAAGAATACAGTGCTAGTGGTGGAACACGATGAAGATACGATGCTTTCATCTGATTATATTATAGATATTGGGCCAGGCGCTGGTGCGAAAGGTGGACTACTAGTAGCGGCAGGGACGCCAGAGGAAGTGATGGCGAATCCGGATTCGATTACGGGGAAATATTTGTCTGGTGAAATGACGATTGCAACACCGAAGAAACGAAGAAAAGCGAAAAAAGGTAAAGAATTGGTAGTAGTGGGGGCACGCGAAAATAATCTTAAAAATATAGATGTACACTTTCCGCTGGGGGTAATGACGGTGGTGAGTGGCGTAAGCGGTTCTGGCAAATCTACTTTGGTGAATTCGATTTTAGCGAATGAACTTTCGGCGAGGCTGAATCGGGCGCAAACGGTTGCTGGCACACATGAAAGAATTGAGGGAATTGAAAATTTGAATAAAGTGATAGTGATAGATCAGAGTCCAATTGGGCGGACGCCGCGAAGTAATCCAGCTACCTATACCGGAGTGTTTACGGCGATACGCGAACTATTTGCCGCGCAGCCAGAGGCGGAAGTAAGGGGGTATAAGGCGGGGAGATTTAGTTTTAACGTGAAAGGTGGGCGGTGTGAAAACTGTCAGGGTGATGGCGTGAATAAAATTGAAATGCATTTTTTGCCGGATGTGTATGTGACGTGCCCGAAGTGCCACGGGCGGCGGTATAATGCGGAGGCGCTAGAGATAAAATATAAAGGTAAAGACATCTCGCAAGTGCTAGATATGACAATAGACGAGGCGGTAGAGTTTTTTGCGAATATCCCGTCTATTGCCACAAAGTTAAGAACAATACAGGAAGTAGGACTTGGGTATATTAAACTAGGCCAGCCGGCGACGACTTTTTCAGGGGGTGAAGCGCAGCGGATTAAGCTAGCTACGGAGTTGGCGCGGCGGTCTACCGGTAAAACTTTATATATTTTGGATGAGCCAACTACGGGCTTGCATACAGATGATGTGAAGCGGCTACTCTCTATTTTGAATAAACTAGTGGATGGGGGAAATTCGATGATAATTATTGAACATAATTTACACGTGATAAAGAGTGCGGACTGGGTGATAGATATGGGGCCGGAAGGGGGGCTAAAAGGTGGTATGGTGTGCGCAGAAGGTACACCGGAAGAGTTGGCGAAAAAAGCCAATACGCCAACGGGAGAATACTTGGCCCAAGCTCTCTTTGGAAAAGAGAGCTTAACAGAGAAATAATGAAAATCAAATCGGAAGTGAACTCCGGTTTGGTTTTTTGATTACATTTTTTGATGACGTATACAAATGATTGACATAAGGGAGCGACAGTGATAGTATATATTTTACGGGGTGGCGTTCTTTTCAAGGAAAGACAGGTGAAAAAAATGCGGATTAAAAAATCCCAGAGGCACCAGATGCGAGCAGGGCCCAGCGGGTCTAGCGTAGCAATGAGGTGCATGTCGGGGGATCCGACAGCGATGTGCGTAGGTATGAGCATGACACAGAGCCTTAGACCTATGGGTTCTGTTGCGATGGTCAGTGCGGGTTTGGACTAATTGGACTCAGTGAGTCGTTAGTTTAAGCAACCACGCTTAAGTTAAGCTCTACCGAAAACTTTTCGACAATTCAATAAATAAAAATTTCATTAGGTATGATCTAAGTGAGAAATATCGACGATAAAAGCTTATAAGTAAGTATCGAATACGTTTTCGCCACCCTGCCTTGGGTCGAGCAATAGTTCGGCCCTTTTTCTTGTAATAAAATTTTGGAAAACTAAAGTATAATGTAGGAAGAAGCTTATAGTTTATTAAGGGGTTTATTAAATATGGTATGGAAAAATGATCAGGTTTCGGAATTAGAAACAGAGAAGATATTAGAAACTGCCAAAGATTGTCTTTTAGTGGAAGGGGATTTTGTAGAATTAGGGTGCTACAGGGGCGATACTTCTTTATTGTTAGCGGAGCTACTTGTGGAAAAACCGGTGAAAAAGTTGTGGATATATGACTCTTTTGAGGGGTTGCCGGAGAAAAGTGAGGAAGATGAATCGGAAGTAGGAAAAGATTTTCAACAAGGGGAACTAGCGGTGACAAAAAGAGAGGTAAAAGCCAGATTTCTAAGAGCGGGGCTGCCAGTACCAATTATTAAAAAAGCTTGGTTTAATGAGCTAATAAAGGTGGATTTGCCAGAAAAGATCGCGTTTGCTTTTTTGGATGGGGATTTGTATGGGTCTATTAGAGATAGCTTGAGGTTGGTTGAAGGTAAAATGAGTAACGGGGGTGTAATAATGGTGCATGATTATGATAATCCGGCTTTACCAGGGGTGGTGAAGGCGGTGGATGAGTGGCTAGGAGACAAAGATGTAAAAATGAAGCGAAATAAAAGTTTGGCGATAATTTATTTGTAGTATAATAAAAATTATGAGCGTCGTTAGGCTGACAGAGAGGAAGCTGAGGGATGCTCGTTTCAGAAAAACAGAAGAGGCCATATTCAAGGCCTTTTTTGAAGGTGGGGGCGAGATAAAGCTTGGCGTGGGGGAATTGGCGCAGAAAATAGGGGTAGATAGAGCAACTTTTCATAGACATCATCGTGCGGTGTGTGAAATTGTGGAGGATTATGAGGAATACATTTTAGAGAAGTATGCTAAATTAATGCGAGAGATAGACAAAAGGGGTGATATAGGGCTGAGGCGACTATATTACGAAATAATAATATTCATTTTGCGAAATCGGAGGATATTTGAAATATTGATAAAAAGAGAAAAATTTAGAGTAATAAAGAAAATGATTTTGATGTTGGGGATGAATATGGGGCTGTTTGACAATTCTGAGCGAGTTTTTAGAGTGTATGT